>NZ_JAJB01000008.1:0-77992 GCF_000583215.1 Brevibacterium sp. VCM10 | reverse complement strand
GGATGCGGCGTCGATCGACTCGGCCAGTGCGATGAGGCCCTCGGCCGTCTTCACGTGCGCGATGTCGATGTGCTGTCCCTCGAAGTCCACCGCGGCACTGCCGGCTGCCTCGGCCTCGTTGAACGCTGCGATGAGGCGTTTGGAATGGTCGACCTGCTCCGGTGTCGGAGTGAAGATCTCGTTCGCGATCGCGATATGGGATGGGTGGATGCACACCATGCCGCGGTAGCCCAGCTGCTTGTTGTCGAGGGTGAACTGACGGGCGCCCTCGAGGTCCCTGATGTCCTGCCAGACCCCTGCGACCGGGTGGTGGAGACCCGCGGCCCGTGCGGCGAGGACGATCCGGCTGCGCAGGTAGAGCGTCTCGAGGCCGGCCGGAGTGAATTCGAAGCCGAGCTCGCGACCGACGTCCGCGCTCGGGCCGGTCGCGCCGAGGAGACTGGAGACGCGGGGGCTGGCAGCGGCGATCTCCTCGCAGTGGGCCATGGAACCGGCGGTCTCATAGCTGACGATGAGTCCGATGCTGCCGACTTCGAGGCCGTCGCGGCGCTCGATATGGGTGACGACGGCGTCGATCCGGCGGATCTCGTCGGCATCGAAGACCTTGGGGAGGAAGAGGCCGGCGAGGCCGGGGCGGACGACGGCCTCGAGGTCGAGTCCCTGGATTCCGGTCACCTCGGCGTTGGGTCGCACCCAGAGGTCCGCCCGAACGCCCTCGGCGTGCAGCCGATCAATGGTCTCGGCGACCGTGGCACGAGCCTCGTCCTTGTCGCCGGTCGGCACCGAGTCCTCGAGGTCGAGGATAAGCGCATCCGCGCCGGACTTGAGGCCCTTGTCTGCCCAGCTCGGCTTGTGGCCGGGGACGAAGAGCATTGAGCGGTATGGTTTCATCGTGATCTCCTTCGAACAAATGACGTCGTGCCGTTATTATACATTTTATATTAAATGATCGTGCGGTTTCGACTGTCGGTGGTTCAGCCTGCCTCTCAAAGCACCGTCTCTCAGAGCGAGGAGAGGAACCGACGGAGGATCTCATTCGTCCGTTCCGCCGCCTCGAGCATGGGGAAATGGCCGACGCCCTCGACCGTCTCGATGCGCACATCGGGCACCTGCTCGCGGGCCAGCCGCATGAGGGCCGAGTCGTCGCCCTCGGTGATCGCCCGCCGCTCCATTTTCGGCCCGACGGTCGTCGACTGCAGCACCAGGCACGGGACATCGATGCTGCAGAGCACATCGCGACCGCGCTTGGCGTCCCAGTCGACCATGTCGACCAGGAGCCGCGGATGGAAGTCGGGGTCGACGGCTCCGCGACGCTGTCGGATCATCGAAGACACGTCGCGTGGACTGGTCTCGACGAAGAAGTCGTCATAGAGGCCGTCCAGGATCGTTTCGAAGCCGGCGGCGCCCATGCGGGCCGCGAAGTCCCGAGCAGCGGTCGTCGGGTCGGCCTCCAGAATGCTTCCCTCGACATAGGCGATTCCCCGGACGGATTCGGGCGACTGTCGGTAGACCTCGCCCATCACCCGGCTTCCGAGGCTGTGGCCGGCGAGCACGACATCGCCGGCGCCGAGTCGGTCGAGCTCGTCGACGATCGCCGCCGCGCAGGAGGCGATCGTCGGCTCTGCGATGATCGGTGACTGCCCATGGCCGGGCAGGTCGATCGCGATGCACCGATGGTCCGTTGACAGGGCGTCGAGCTGGTTGATCCAATCGATGCTGCTGCAGCTGAAACCGTGGATGAAGACGACCGAGGGGGCCCGGTTCCGACCTCGACCGTATGGAGCCGACTCGTCGGCGGTGCGGACATATCGGTGGTCGCCTTCTCTGGGGGCGCGGATGGTGTCGAACCGCGAGGTCTCACCCCTGCTTCGCAACGGCGAAGCAAGGGTGAAGCTCAGGATTCGCGGTGGAATTCGCGTGCGGCCTCGACCGCAGCGGACAGCGCATCGGGGTCCACCTCGATCTCGACCCCGGCCCGTTCGAGTTGGAGCTGCATGAAGGACCGGGAGTCCTGGCTGCCGAGCCCTCGGCCCACCGCCTCGGCGATCTCATCGTCGACGAGGCCCGCCATCCGCACGGGCACGCCGAGGTCCTTGGCCATGCGCACGGCGAGTCCGACGTCTTTGTGCCCGAGGTCGAGCCGCATCGACGGCGGCTCGTAGCGATTCGGCAGGAACTGCTTGACGGCGTGGTCGAGCGGCCGGGACTTCCCGACGACGCCGTACTGGAGGGCCTCCCACAGCTCGAGCGGATCCATGCCCGCCTTGACCGCGAGTGAGAACACCTCGGCGATCGAGGCGAAGATCATGTTGCCCAGCAGATTGTGGCTGAGCTTGGTCACGGTGCCGGCACCGATGTCTCCGACATGCAGGGCGTTCTTCGCGAACGAGCGGAGGACGGGCTCATGGGTGTCGAACACCTCCTTGTCGCCTCCGACCCAGAGGACCAGATTGCCGGATTCGGCTCCGGCTGGTCCGCCGCTGACGGGGGAGTCGAGAAAGCTCACGCCGGCCTCGGCGAGCTCTTCATGGAGACGGAGCACGGTGTCGCGGGAGTTCGAGCTGACGTCGATGTGGACCGTCCCGGGGGCGGCCTTCTCCTTGATGCCGCCGGGACCGAGCGCAACCTCGGTGACCTGGGCCGGCCCGGGAAGGGAGGTGAGGATGAGTTCGCTGTGCTCGACGAGTTCGGTCAGGGTCGCGGCGACGGGGACTCCCGCCTCCACGAAGCGTTCCCTGGCGGCTGCGAACACGTCGAAGACGAGCAGATCATGGTCGGTCTTCGCGATGTTCGAGGCCATTCCGGCCCCCATCCGTCCGAGTCCGATGAAGCCGATGCGCATCTCAGATCCCCATTTCCGTGAAGGCCTCGCGGGCGACGCGGAAGGCGCCGAGCCCGGCGGGCATGCCGAGGTAGATCGAGACCTGGAGGAGCATCTCGCGAATCTCCTCCTTGCTCAGGCCGTTGGTGATCGCACCTTTGATGTGTCCCTTGAGCTCATCGGGACGGTTCGCGGCCGCGAGCATTCCGATGTTGAGGATGCTCCGGCTGCGACGGTCGAGACCTGGACGGGTCCAGACCGCGCCCCAGGCGTATTCCGTGACGAAGTCCTGCATCGGTGCGGAGAAGTCGTCGGTGGCCTCGAGGGCCGCCTCGACGTACTCCGCGCCCGCGATCTCCTTGCGCACCGCGAGGCCCGCTTCGTAGAGTTCTGATTTCATGACTGTCCTTCCGTTCGCTGCACGAGCTGCACTTTGACATGGTCGGGTCGGGGAAAGGTGTATTCGGGTACGAGGGTGATCTTCGGGGTGAAGTTGAGCGCGGAGCGGATCTTGTCATGGAGCTCCGCCGCCAACTGCTCGTGCTCGTCGGCGGGCACGGAATCCGCGACCTCGACCTGGATCTTGAGGTTCTCCTGAGTGGAGTGGCCCTCGAAGTCGGCGATGATCCTCAGCTCGCCGCTCGTACGCGGCATCAGATCGGATACGAGCTCCTTGACCGCGGACGGGAAGACGTTGATCCCGCGGACGATGAGCATATCGTCGGTGCGGCCCACGCAGACGACGGTGTAGCCGGTCCGGCCGCAGGCGCAGTCGGTCCCGGTGACGACCACGTGGTCGCGGGTGCGGAAGCGCAGCAGTGGCGAGGCCTGCCTGGTCAGCGCGGTGTACACGAGCTCACCGGAGGCTCCCTCGACGATCGGGACGGCGTCCCCGGTGTCCGGGTCGATGAGCTCGGTGAGGATGAGGTCGGAGAACAGGTTGTGCATGCCCTTGCCCTCGGCGCACTCGCCCCAGAAGGTCACGCCGAGGTCGGTGCCGCCGAGCATCTCGCGGCTCGTCGCGCCCCACAGGCTCTCGAGCGATCCGCGCACATTGGGCAGTCCGCCGCCGGGCTCCCCGCCGATCGACAGCGACCGGACACCGAGGTCCTTCGCCTCGACGCCGATGATCTCCGGCGCCTTCTCCGCCAGATAGATGAGGAAGTAGGGGGTGCCGATGACGGTCTGCGGGCGGAAGTCCTTGGCCACGCGCAGTAGACGCTCGACGCCGGCCTCGGCGCCGATGGGCAGGTCGACCAGTCCCATGTACTTCGCGATGTTGCTGACCGGAATGCCCCCGACGAATCCCTTGCTCATCCCGAAGGCGTGGAGCATGAGATCACCGGGGCGGAAGCCATTGGCATAGAGCGCGCGGGCGCCGAGTTCGTTCCACAGCTGCACATCGTCAGTGGTCAGGCCCACATAGGAGGGGCTGCCGGTGGTCCCTGACGAGGCCTGGACCTGGACGATCCCGTCCCAGGGCGCCGTCTGGTGGAGGCCCAGCGGAGGGGAGGCGGTCAGACTGTCGCGCAACTCCTGCTTCTCGGTGAAGGGGAAGTCGCGCAGCGCCTCGACGGAGTCGATGGACGCGAGGTCGACTCCGCTGTCGGCGGACTTCCTGCGATAGAACTCGCTGTTGGCCGCGAGGTAGGAGGTCTGAGCGGTCAGTCGCTCTGCCTGGATCTTCCTGATCGTCTCGTGATCGGCAACTTCGATCTCGTTCCAGATCGTTTCGGAATGGGGACTGACGGTTGGCTGCGCCATTGCATCTCCTTGAATCACGGTGATAGCTGATCGGGGGCCTCGTTGAGGGCCGGCTAGACCAGAACGTGCGCCCTGCTGTGCAGGGCTGACGCAACTGACGCCGACGGTGGAGACCTTCCACTATATTGTGTTAAGTATACATGTCCTCCACCGCATGTGTTGGCGTCGAGCGCTGATGCAGATTCCGAAGGACCGCATCGCCGCGGGTCGCGGTCGATGTTTTCCGATACGATGAATTGTCGACCTGTGAAGTCGGGGAACACTCGAGAGTTGAGGACTTGGAATGATGAAGGACGAGGTCGCGGGCCGGCCCCCGGAGCATAAGAGCCTCAAGCAGATCGCCATCGATGAGCTGCGTCGACGGATCTTCACGAGGGAGCTGGGTCCGGGCACCCGTGTCGACCAGGTCGCGATTGCCAAAGAGATGGGGATGAGCCGGATTCCGGTGCGAGAGGCGATCTCCGCTCTCGTGGTCGAGGGAATGCTGGAGATGAAGCCGCGGCGCGGCACATTTGTCGTGCCGCTGCGCAAATCCGACATCGCCGACCACTATTGGGTGATGGCGATGATCTCCACGCGCACGATCGAGCGAGCCGCCGAGCACATCACCCCGGAAGCGATCGCGCAGCTGGAGAGTCTGGCCGACGGGATGGAGGCAGCCGTCACCCATGAGGGTCGCGAGAGACTCAATTTCGAGTTCCACAGCATCATCAACCATTCGGCGGACTCCAGGCGCCTGCTTTCCGTGTTGCGCGGCCTCGGGCGGCCGATTCCGCTCCGGTACTACGAATCGCACGGCAAGTTCGCCAAGCAGGCCGATCGTGAGCATCGAGAGATGATCGCGGCATTGAAGAGCGGCGACAGCGAACGCGCTGCCGCAGTGATGGCCAACCACTTCGACAACGGGGTCCAGGATTCGATCGCCGTGCTGGAAGATCAGGGGTTCTGGGAGGACTCCGAGGACTGATCGAGCCTGTAGGATGCGAAACGCTTTCCTTTTGTCATAGTGTATATTTAATACAAAATGATCTATAGGAGGCGATGGTGCTTTCTCCTCGTAGCGAATCCGGGCGACTGGACGACGACCATTCATACGGTCCCCTGACGGGGGTTAAGATCGTTGAGCTCGCCGGTGTCGGGCCCGGCCCCTTGGCGGCCATGATCCTCGCGGACCTCGGGGCCGAGGTCGTTCGCGTTGATCGACTCGGTGCCACGCCTGTGATCCGGCGGGAGTTCGAAGTCCATGGACGATCGCGCAGATCGATCTCCGTCGATCTCAAGAAGGAAGCGGGGCGCGCGCTCCTCTTCAAACTGGTCGAGCGATCCGATGCTCTGATTGAAGGAATGCGTCCTGGCGCGGTCGAACGTCTGGGGGTCGGTCCCGACGAGTGCCTGTCCGTGAACCCGAAACTCGTCTACGCCAGAATGACGGGGTGGGGTCAGGACGGTCCGTATTCCGGCATGGCCGGCCATGACATCAACTACTTGGCTGTCACGGGCGGCTTGCATGCGATCGGCCGACGCGGCGAGCCCCCGGTTCCTCCGCTCAACCTCGTGGCCGATTTCGGTGGAGGAGGCATGTTCTTGGCCGTCGGCGTGGTGTCCGGGATACTCCGATCACGGTTGACGGGGGTCGGCGATGTCGTCGACGCAGCCATGGTCGACGGGGTCAACTCGCTGCTGTCGATGTTCCGCGGCTTCCTCGCCGATGGGATGTGGGAGGACCGGCGGGAGTCCAACCTGCTCGACGGCGGCGCTCCGTTCTACAGGTGCTACGAATGCGCCGACGGAAAATACGTGGCGATCGGCGCCAATGAGGAGAAATTCTGGCGGCAGCTTCTCGATGCCATCGGGCTCGCCGATGACCCGCTCATGGGAGAGCGGGAGGACAAAAGTGCTTGGGCCGCGATCGCCGACAGGCTGGCGGTGCAATTCAGGACTCGCCCGCGCGATGAATGGGTGGCGATGACCGAGGGTACGGATTCGTGTCTGTCGCCGGTGCTCAGCTTCGTCGAGGCTCGGGACGATGCGCATCTGAAAGCTCGGGACAGCTTCGTCGACGTCGATGGTGTGACTCACGCGGCGCCCGCTCCGCGATTCCAGAGGGCCGGCTGTCGTCCGCCTCTGGCTCCGGCTGCGATCGGAGCTGACACCTCGGCGATTCTCGAGGAGCTGGGCTTCGATCCCGGCAGTGCGCAGCGGCTTCGTCGCGACGGAGTCGTCGGCTGAAGCCGAAGAGCTGGCAATAAGTCTTCCGGCAGTGTGCAAGAGGGTTGTCAGCATCAAATATGAAGTATACAGTATACGTAACACGGCAATGTGACGTGCGTCGCAGGCCGGCCGGCGGCACGACTGCCGGTAGGTCTGAGACGGAAACTGAATCCACATGAACAGCGACGAAGGAAGTGTGAAGAGATGAGTGCAAATTTTCTGACCGAAGAGCAGGAAGCCTGGCTCGAGAACGTCAACAGGTTCATGGACAGGGAAGTCACCGTCGAATACGTCCGTGACTGCGACCAGAATCGCAAGTACCCATACGAGGCGTACAAGAAGATTGCGGATATGGGCTGGCTCGGAATCCTCATTCCCGAGGAGGAAGGCGGTTCGGGCGGCGACATCTTCGACTATTCCCTCATGGCAGAGGCGTTGGGCAAGTTCGGATTCGACTTCGCCTGTTCGGTCCTGGTTCCGACCTTCACCGCGATGAACATCATCAAGTATGGTTCTCCGGAACAGAAAGAAAAGTACGTCAAGCCGTTCATCAATGGCGATGTCCGCTTTTCCGTGTCGATCTCTGAGCCCGATGCCGGCTCCGACGCGGCGAACACCAAGACTCGTGCCCGTCGCAATGTCGACGGTGACTGGGTGATCGACGGGGCGAAGCTGTGGTGCTCGGGCGCTGCGGCCGACGACACCGTGATCGCCATGCTCGTACGTACTGACGAGAGCGACAAGCACAATGGACTCTCCGTCCTCCTCATCCCGAATGACACCCCGGGACTCGTGATCAACAAACTTCCGACGCTGTCGCGCCACGCGACCGGCACCACGGAGATCTTCCTCGACAACGTCACGGTGCCGGCCGAGAACCTCCTCGGCGAAGAGGGACAGGGATGGAAGATCATCACCGAGCACCTCGAACTCGAGCGCTGCGCGGTGGCCGCCGCCTACACCGGCAATGCCCAAGAAGCGGTCAATAACGCCAATCGCTATGCGCAGCAGCGTGAGCAGTTCGGCCGACCCATCTATGACTTCCAAGTGATCAAGCACACCCTGGCCGAGAATCAGACGCGAGTGGATGCGGCTCGCCTGCTGTGCTATCGCGCCGCCCAGATCAAGGCCACGGGAGCCCCTGCGCCAGCCGAGACGTCGATGGCGAAGCTCTACGGCTCGGAGACGCTCAAACAGTCCGCGCTGGACGGGATGCAGATTCTCGGAGGATTCGCCAATCTGCCCGAGGCGGACATGGAGAGGTACCTGCGTGAGAGCATTCAGTGCACCATCGGCGGCGGGACCTCGCAGATCCAGCGGACGATCATCGCGCGTTCGATGCGCCTCGGCAGCTGAGCGGAAAACAGGGACAGAGGAGAACAGAAGTGGTCACCATCGACAATCAGATCAACAAGCCACTCGATGACATCGAGGTCGGACACGTCTTCCGTTCCGGAGGCCGGACGATCACCGAGGCGGACGTGGTCAACTACTGCGCACTGACCGGCAACTGGATCGAGATCCACTCCAATCTGCACTATGCCTCACAGACGCGTTTCGGCGAACGACTGGTGCAGGGATCGCTGACGTATTCGATCATGACCGGCCTCATCACCTTCGGGCCGTCGATCCAGGCGAACTACGGCATCGATCGGCTGCGCTATGTGCACCCCGTGCTCATCAACGACACGATCTACGTCACAGCCGAGGTCATCGGCAAACAGGAGAAGGACGACAAGTACGGGATCATCACCCTGCTGATGAAGGCCCTCAACCAAGACGGGGATGTGTGCCAGAAGAGCGAGTGGAGTCTGCTCATGCTCCGCAGGCAGGAAGACCTCGACGAACTCATGGCTGGGTCGATACCGACCGAAAAGCCTCGCAAGAAGAAGTGAGGTAATCGGATGTCTGAACCCCTCGCGGCGATCGTGGGAATGGGCGACGCATATGCTTCGAAGGAGGACCGCAAGGATCCGATGCAGCTGGCCGTCGAGGCCAGCTATGCAGCCTTTGCGGATGCGGGAATCGCCAAGTCGAACATCGACGCCGTCTTCACCGGGCGCTCCCCGTGGGCGGACAAGCGATCGCAGTGGAGCAATGTCTTCATCTCCCACATGCAGATGCCGGTGACGATCACCAGCGAGATCACCATGCACGGTGCGGGACTGACATCAACTCTCGCGGCCGCCTCCCGGATGATCGCCGCCGGCGATGCCGAGTATGTCCTCTGCCTCCAGTCGGATGCCACGGAGCTGTTTGTCGATGCTGTGGCCATGGGCGCCGAAGCGGATTCGGACCCTCAGTTCGAGAGTCCCTACGGCCCCACCATCCCCGCCCTCTACGCGCAGGTCGCAAGACGGTACATGCACGAGTTCGACGTCACCGAGGCGGACCTCGCCGAAGTGGCCGTCGCCAACCAGCGATGGGGAGTCGGCCACCCTCGAGCGGCCAAGTCCCGTTTCGGGGAGATCGACGTGGACACGGTTCTCAAATCGAAGTATGTGGCCTCGCCCCTGCGGCTGTGGATGTGTTCGACGTGGGGCGGGGGGACCGGCGGTGCCCTCGTCGTCACCTCTCCCGATAACGTCCGCGCGGAGCAGGATCCTGTCTATCTGGCGGGCTATGGCTCGATGAGCACCCACGAATACCTCACCGATCGAGCGAATCTCCGGGAGAGTAGCCTGGAGAGTCTGGGGCCGTTGCCGAACCTGACGACGACGGCGACGGCAGAGGCCAGCAGACAGGCGTACAGGAAGTCGGGTCTCGGCCCGAGCGACATCGATATGACACAGATCTCCGCGAATTTCGCCCATATGGGACCGATGATCCTCGAGGACCTGGGATTCGCGGAGAAGGGCGCGGGAATAGATCTCTATCGTTCGGGACGAACCGCGATCGACGGAGATCTGCCCACGGATACGAACGGCGGATGGCTGTCGTTCGGCCAGCCGGGCATCTCCTGCAATATGGATTCTCTGGTGGAGGCAGTACGGCAGCTGAGGGGAGAGGCTCTGGGGCTGTCTCCCGAGAAGAGACCGGAGACCGTGCTCGTACAGGGCGCGGGGGGAATGGTGGCGGCAGGCGCCGTCGCGATCCTCACCCGCTGACGCCATCGGAATGTTCGGACGAAGGAGTTTGGAATGGAAGCAGCGATCGACGAGTGGCCACGGCCCTACGATCAGTTGGACGCCCGGCCCTATTGGGCCGCGCTCAACGAGGACCGGCTGACCTATCAGCGATGCGGCTGGTGCGGGCAGTCGGTGTGGCCGGCGAAGTCGCGGTGTCCGTACTGCGCGTCGGGAGAACTCGATTGGACCGAGTCGTCCGGACGAGGAACGGTGTATTCGTACAGCACGGTGATGCGAGGAGCGACTCCCCGGTGGGCGAGCATCGCCCCGTACGTGGTCGGATTCGTCGAGATGGATGAGGGCTACCTCCTCTTCACCCAATTCTCCGTCGCGGAGGAGGAGCTGAGCATCGGTGACGCCGTGGAAGTGGACTACATCCAACGGGGAGCTCAGCGACTGCCTGTGTTCGCCCCGGCGACAGTGAAGCGAGAGGTCTGACATGAGTGGACCGCTCTCAGGTGTCAGGATCATCGATATGACATCGAACTTCATGGGCCCGTACGCCACACTGCTGCTCGCGGACATGGGGGCCGATGTCATCAAGGTCGAATCGCCGGTCGGCGACACCACCCGTGGTGTCGGTCCGCGGCGCCACGTCGGCATGAGCGCGATCTTCCTCCATCTCAATCGCAACAAACGCTCGATCGTCATCGACCTCAAGGACCCCGAAGGACTCGCGACGCTCAGACGTCTGATCCCCGGTGCTGACGCTGTCGTGTATTCGCTGAGGCCGCAGGCGATGAGGAAGCTCGGGCTGTCGTACGAGCAGATGAGCGAGGTCAATCCTTCGATCGTCTACACGGGGGCATTCGGATTCGGTCAGAAGGGACCTTACGCCGATCGCCCGGCATATGACGACCTCATCCAGGCCGGTGTGGGCATGCCGGTGCTGCAGAGCCGTCGGCAGGGGGAGCCGCAGTATATGGCATCGGCTGTTGCCGACAGGGTCGTGGGCATGGCCCTGAGCAATGCGACCCTGGCTGCGCTGCTGGAACGTGAGCACAGCGGACTGGGACAGGAGGTCCAGGTGCCTATGCTCGAGACTTTCGCGCACTTTATCCAGGGCGACCATCTTTACGGCCATACCTTCGTCCCGTCGCAGGGACGTGCCGGATATGAGCGGATGATGAATCCTGCGCGGCGACCGTATCCGACGAAGGACGGGTACATCACGATCATGGCCTACAGCGACAAGCACTGGCACAGCTTCTTCGAGCTGGCGGGCCGTCCGGATATGGCGGAGGACCCTCGGTTCAAAGACATCGCCGGCCGGACCGAGAACATCGGGCTGCTCTACGAATTCATGGGGAGCTTCTTCGCGGACATGACGACGTCTGAAGCCGTCGGCATGCTCAACCGTGCCGACATTCCCGGCATCGAGGTGAGCGATCCAGACCGCATCTGGGAGAACGAGCACTTCGCCGCCGTCGATTTCTTCCCGGAGATCGATCATCCGACGGAAGGGCGACTGCGGTCCATAGGGATCCCGCATGCGTGGTCGAGGACGGAACCGGACATTCGCCTGCACGCTCCGCTGCTGGGCGAAAACACCGCCGAGGTGCTCAAAGAGAATGGGTTCACCGAATCGGAGATAGATCGGCTGCTCGATATGGGCGCGGTACGCTGCCCAGCGCAGGCAGAACCGTGACAGCTCCGCCCGGTCGCTGACGCAGTGGAGCGGCTGTCAGGGGCACGTGATACGAGGAGGTATGTGCACATGGAAGCAACAGCGGAGAACAGCGGATCGACACAGAATCTGCCGTTGAGCGGTGTCGTGGTCGTCGAACTCGGAGACAGCGCCTCGGCGCCGTTCGCGGGAAAGACGTTGGCGGAACTCGGCGCCGAGGTGTGGAAGATCGAACGCTCCGGAGGTGACTCCGCCCGAGGGTGGGGGCCGAGCACCTGGAAAGGCAGCGGAGGCGCCTACCACGCGCTCAACCGGCGGAAGAAGAGCGTCAGGGTCGATATCAAGGACGCCGACGAGCTTGCGAGGCTTCAGGATTTCATCTGCGATCATGCCGATGTCTTCCTCAGCAACCTCCGTCCGGGCACGAGCGTCAAGTACGGGCTCGATGCCGAATCGCTGCGGGCTCGGAATCCGCGTCTCGTCCATGCGGAGATCGGCGCGTTCGGCGGGCCCGGCCCCTTGGACTCGCTGCCGGGGTACGATCCGCTCCTGCAGGCGTTCTCCGGAATCATGAATCTCACCGGAGAGGCGAATCAGCCGCCGTCGCGTGCGGGAGTGTCGATCATCGACTTCGGTTCCGGCATGTGGGCAGTCATCGGGATCGTCTCAGCGCTGTTCCGCCGGAACATCACCCAGGAGGGAGCCGCGGTCACAGGTTCGCTGTTCGAGACCGCGATCGCCTGGATGTCCGTCGGCGTGGCCAACTATACGATCGACGGGGAGCCCGGTGGTCGACACGGTTCGGGAGTGAGGTTCATCGTTCCCCACCGAGCGTATTCCGCCAGCGACGGCGACCTGGTGATCAGCGCGGCCAACGACGTTCTCTTCGCCCAGCTCGCGACGGCGCTCGACCATCCCGAGTGGGCCGAGGACGAAAGGTTTGCGACGAATGCGGGCCGGCTGAAGAACAGGGATGGGCTCGATGAGCTCATCGGCTCGATCGTCAGCACGCGCACGCGGGCCGACTGGCGAGTCCATCTCGAATCGGCCGGCGTCGCGGTGGCACCGGTGCAGACGACGGCGGAGATGGTCGAGCACGAGCACACCCGGGCCCTCGGGATGATCGCAGCCCAGAGCCCGGACGAGGTCGCCGTCGCGGGGCTGGCGCTCAGCTTCGACGGAGTGCGTCCGCGGCCCTTGGAGGCCGTCCATGAGATCGGTGAGGACAATGACGAATGGCGACGAATGGCAGAGCCGGATCGGTGACTGGTCGGCATGACGGTCGAGCGGTGAAGGAGAATCGGGACCGCACGACCTCTGTCAGTCGAAGACGACGACGCTGCGAGCGATCGCGCCCTCACGCAGCTGTGCGTATCCTTCGTTGATGTCGTCGAGTGAAATCCTCTCCGAGACCAGATCGTCGAGAATGAGGCGCCCCTGCTGATAGAGATCCACATAGAGTGCGATGTCGACATCCGGCGCCGATCGGCCCATGAAGACTCCACGCAGCGTCTTGTGCGGACGAAGGAGATCGGCAGCGCTGCGAGGGTCACCCCCGTGTCCGGCTTCATCTTGCCGACGGCATAGGTTGCTCCGCCGGTGATCACTGCACATCCGAGGAGCGCAGCGCGATCGAAGGGGATGCCGGGGGAGACCGTGACGAGATTGCGTTCGTGCACGAGGATCTTCTCGGCGAAGCCGCCGATGTCACCGATCTGGCTGACCGGAGAACCGTTGCGAGTGTAGCGCGCCGGCTCATCGGCGCGATGCCGGATAGCATCCGGATTCGTGAATTCGGTGGAGACACCGACGCGGCATCTGGCGCAGTTTCCGCGGCTGGTGATGAGATTGGAGATGACATGGTCTCCGATAGCGACCGACCTCACCTCCGACCCGACGGACTCGACGACTCGGGCGACCTCGTGGCCGAGCACGCCAGGAAGCGGCCTACCATAGTCGTCCGTCATGGCACTGCGATCGCTGTGGCACAGCCCGCTGGCCTTGACCGCCACGACGACCTCATGAGGCTGAGGCTCGACGATGTCGATCTCGTGGATGTCCAAGGGTCGTCCGACTTCGAACAGGACTGCTGCTTTCATAGTTGTGCACTCCGCTGAATTGTCGTGGTGATCTTCGGGGTCAACGTGCGGCGAGCCGGTAGTCCCGTGGCACACCAACGCTCTTGACGGTAAGGAACTCGTCGAAGCCCTCGCGGCCGAGTTCAAAGCCCAGCCCACTCTGATTCTGCCCTCCGGAGGGGGGAGGCGGCCAGCCCGGCCGGGTTGCCGCTGACCTCGACCATTCCCGTGTCGATCCGAGAGGCTACGCTCACGGCGCGGTCGACATCATCTCCGAACACAGTTCCGCTCAACCCGAACCGCGAACCCTTGGCCAAGGCGACAGCCTCGTCGATAGTGTCGTAGGTGAGAACGATGCCGACCGGTCCGACCACCTCCTCCTGATGGATTTCGATTTCCGGGGAGACAACGGTGCAGAGAACCGGGTCGACGAACCAGCCCTTGTCGAGGTGCTGCGGACGACCGCCGCCGATGACGGGAACAGCGCCTGCGTCGATCGCGCGTCGGACCATGCCTTCGCCCCGATCCCTGTGCGCAGAGGTGGCCAATGGGCCGAAGAATGTGTCCTCGGCGAAGGGGCGGAGACTTTCAGCGAGCGGAGGATGGATGTCACGGACTCGACGATCTCGTCCGCACGCGTCGAAAGGAGGATGAACCGGGTCTTCGCAGTGCAGCCCCCGCCGTTGCTGCGATAGGCCATCTGGACGAGTGTGTCCGCTGTGGATGATGTGTCGATGTCATCGAGGACGACCGCGGCCGACTTCCCGCGGAGCTCGAGGATGGCATGCCTGATCAGATCGCCGCAGCGAGCGCCGATGTCCCTGCCCGCGTCCGTCGAACCCGTGAACGAAATGGTGTCGACGCCGGGGGTGGGTGACCAGGTGCTGGCTGGGTTCGTTGCCAGCAGGGGGGACGTTGATCATGCCGTCGGGGATTCCTGCCTCAATCGCGAGCTCAGCGAGCAGATACTGGTCCAAAGGGGTTTCGGCTGCACAATTGACGACGACCGTGCATCCCGTGAGCAGGGCCAGCGCGATCTTGTCGAGCGTGATGAGATGCGGCGCATTCCAAGGAATGAGTGCACCGAGCACCCCGAGGGGCCGCGCTCGATCTTTGCTTGTCCCGTCGGTGCGTCGCGGATTTCGTCGGACAGGATTCCCTCCGCCTGACGTATCATCTCGTCGAGCACCAGTCGTGACCGCGTCGCGTGGATCGAAACCGATTGCGAGATCGGGGTGCCCATCTCGGCCGTGACGAGTTCGGCCATCGTGCGTTCGCTGTCCCCGAGGAGTTCGCTGAGACGGCAGAGTATCTGGATTCTCTCGGCCAACGACATGCGAGGCCATGGCCCGGAGTCGAAAGCCCTGCGCGCGGCGGCGACCGCGCGATCGACGTCGTCGGTCGCCGCAACCGGAACCGTGGCGATCGGCTTCTCGGTATAGGGGCTGATCACCTCGGCAGTGTCCTGCCCCGTCGAAGCAGCTCACTTGCCGTCGATGAAGAGCGAGTCATAGTATCCTTGCAAGATTTCAATGGACATGTCTTCTTCTTATCGGTGGTGCCTCACTGAGATGGTCGAGCCTCGGGCAACGAGAATTCTCAACATGAGAAGGTGCGCCGGGATCGAGTGGTCGTCGGGTGACATCTTGAGAACTGCGCCGTTCAGGCCGCCGGCGCGTCGACGTCCGTCGAGATGAACGCGGCAGATCGCGTGACTCTGCGCTCCTCTGGGTCGAAGCCCTGGGCAACGCAGATGAACAGCGTCCGTCCGTTCCTCCGAGAGCCGTCGCGAAGACTCCGTTGTCCGCGGAGCTCTCATCGAGCACACCTCTTTGTGGATGCACACGAAGAACTCGCCGATGAGTGAAATCGGCGACCCAGATCGCGCCTTCACGGTCGATGCCCGATGTGCTGTCCGGAGCGATGTCGAGCTCATCGAACGCGGCGGTGTTCTCGGTCGGTGTGCCGAAGCTTGCCCGGGTGCGTCGATTGCTCAGGCTGTCGTCCGATTCGATGGTGAATGCAGTCATTGGGTTTGCATACGACTCGCTGACGACGAGCGTTCGATCGTCGATGACAGTTCCCCGTTGGGGAAGTAGAGGCCGTCGGCTCCCTCGCTGACCGTTTCCTGCGCGTCAAAGTGCAGGAGTGCAGTGGGCGAGACGGCGCGCCGGAGAAAAGGTCGAAACCGAACTGTCCCAGATAGGCGCTGCCGCTGGAATCGACGGCGAGGTCGTTCGCCCAGCCTTGGATTCTCCCTGACAGATCGGTGTGAATGGCGATCGAGCCGTCGTCCTCTTTCCGAAGAAGTTTGTGATCGAGCATGCTGAAAATCAGCACGCTGCCGTCGGGCAGCCAGCCGAGGCCGGAAGTCTGATCATCGTGTACCGGACTCGTCCCGAAGGTCACTGCCATCCTCGTGGACGGATCTGACGCAGTGCGTGTAAAGGTCGGAGAAGTACAGTCGACCGTTTCTCCAACGGGCCCTTCGGTGAAGGTCTAGCCTTTGACAGCAGTGCTGAATATTGGCATCGACTGACTGCCTCGTTTGAACCTGATCGTTGATCCGCAGTGGTTCTCACCAATATGATATTTGTATATTGTATGCACGGTGATATCAAGAGTCAGCCCTATTCTATCGAAAATTAAGTATACTGTAGACTTGACTGCGCCGTTCGCAGCCAGGATGCACCTATCGAAGACGACAGGAACTGCAGTGACACGAACTAAGAGAAGCAGACAGAGAGCAGTGGTCCTCGCCGCACTGCTGACGACCGCGACGACGGTACTCGTCGGCTGTGCGGCACATCCGGCGGAGAAAGATGAAGTGAGCCTCGTGATGGCAGAGGCCTTTCCCGACACCCATCCGGTCGGAGCGGGCGGATCCGTCCCCTTCGTCGACTACATTGCCGAACATGGGGGAGATGTCGGGCTCGAGATCGAACACTATCCCGCCGGGCAGTTGGGAGCTCAGGAAGAGATACCCGATCTGCTGAGATCCGGGGCCATCGATATCGGATACATCATTCCCTCGTACAACGTCGACGAGCTCCCTTTGGCCAATGTCGGCGATCTGCCGGGGATCACCAAGGACTCGTGTCGCCGTGCGGACGCTCTGATCCCGATGATGCAACCGGGAGGAACGATCTATGAGAACGAACTGAAGGCTCATGGGTTCCACGCGATGTGGGGCGTTGCCATTCCCGAACTCGAGATCGCGACGTCGAAAAAGCCTGTCGAGACCCCCGACGATGCGCGGGGCCTGATGATCGCGGGCGCCGGCGGAACCACGGACCGTGTGCTCGCCGGCTTGGGTGCCGCTTCGGTCCCGATGACAGGTGCCGACTACTACGAGGCGATCGCCCGCAACACCGTGGACGGTGTCCAGACCGGTAAGTACGTGCTCAAATCCTATGGCGTCATGGACGTCATCAACTATGTGACCCGTGGAGCGAATCTCGGAGCCACCACTGCGTACCTCGGGATCAGTTCGGACGCATGGGACGGGCTCGACGATGCGCAGCGGAAGGTTCTGCGAGAGGCCTCTGCCGTGGCTCAGAAGGGGACCTGTAAGTCCGTGAAGGCCGCCGATGAGGAGGCCATCGGGGACATGGAGGGTGCCGGGGTGCAGTTCGCCGACATCCGCAGCGATGATCGTGCCGAGTGGGACTCCGTGCTCGATCGGGTCCGGGATTCGTGGGCCGAGGCGGGAGAGGAGAGCGGCATTCCCGCTGCACGGACCCTCGACGAACTCGAACGTCGCGTCAAGGAGGTGGAAGAGAAATGACCTCAGTCATCCAACATCCGAATCGGCGAGGGACGGCTGAGCGAACCGCCTTCGGCTATGTCACCGAGGAGACTCCTCGGCTCGATCGGTTCCAGAACTGCCTGTCCGGGGTCAGCGGAGTCATCGCCGGCCTCGCCACGGTCACGATAGTGGCGCTCATACTTGCGGCGGTGGTCGCACGCAGCGTATTCGGAAGCCCGCTCGGGTGGTCCGTGGGCTTCACGGAGAAGTACCTGCTGACGACGATAGCGTTCTTCGGAATCGTCACCGCCTACCGGACCGGGTCTCACGTCGCGGTAGCGACGATCTTCAATCGGTTCCCGGCGCCCGTCCGGAAATTTCTGCTGACGCTGTCCTATGTCCTCATTCTCATCGCTTTGGTGATCCTCGGGTTGGCCGGTGCCTCGGCGGCGGCATTCGCGTGGGAGACCGGCCAGGGGCCGATGAGCGGCTCGGCCGAGCTGCCCATCCCCAGCGTAGCGATGCTCTCGATTGTACCAATCGCGATGCTGCTCGGAGCGGTCATCGTTGCGATCGACCTCGTGAAGGAGGTCTCCGCGCCGATTCGAGAGGTCGTGACAGACTACGACCCGGGTGATGACGCGCCCACCGAGGCAGTGGTCTCTGAGGACGCTTACGACGAATTCGACGATGGAGTCACACCATGATCGCACTCGCCCTCTTCCTGCTGCTCTTCGTCCTCATCCTCCTTCGGGTGCCCGTCGCGTTCTCGATCATCATCTCGGGTTTGGTCGGTCTCCTCTGCTTCCTGTCGATCGAAGGCGTGTTCGGAGTCATGGAGATCATCCCCATCAATTCCGTCCGGAGCCTCTCGCTGTCGGCGATTCCGCTCTTCATCCTCATGGCGCACCTGCTACTGCTCTCGGGCATGATGGACGCCCTGTTCTCCTCGGCGCGGGCAGTGTTCGGGCGTATGCCCGGCGCTTCCGGTGTCGCGTCCACCGTGGCCGGTGTTGGCTTCTCCGCAGTCACGGGTTCGTCGACTGCCGCGGCCGCGACCCTTGCTCAGACGACCGCTCCTCATATGATCAAGGAGGGCTATCGCCCAGCTGCGGCGACTGGAATGGTTGCCGCTGTCGGCACTCTGGCCGGAATGATCCCCCCGAGCGTGATCCTAGTATTCTACGCAGTCACCGCCGAGGCCAACGTCGGGGACATCATTGTCGCCGGCATCGTGCCGGGCCTCATCATCGCAGCCGCGTTAGCTCTGACGATGTTCCTTCCGATCCTCAGGGACCGTACCAGTGTTCCACGTGGCCAGAAGGTCCACTGGTCGGTGAAGCTTCACAGCCTCCTCGGTGCGGCACCAGTGGTGGTCATCTTCGTCGTCGTAGTCGGACTGATCTACTTCGGAATCACCACGCCGACGGAGTCGGCGGCAGCCGGGTGTCTGGTCTCCTTCATCCTCGTCCTGGTCATGAAGAAGGCCACGGCCCACGGGTTATTCACCGCGGTTCTGGAGACGGTGAAGACAAGCGCGATGATCTTCGCCATCGTCATCGCAGCGAAGGTGTTCGGCTATGCATTTGCTCTCACTCGTGGCGCCGAGGTGCTGGTCAAATGGGTGAGCGGACTTCCGGTCGGGCCGCTAGTGGTCATACTCCTGCTCATGGTTCTGTTCGTCATCCTCGGATTCTTCATGGACCAGATCGCGATCATCGCGCTGACGGTGCCGATTGTCCTGCCAGTCGTCGTCGCACTCGGTTACGACGACATATGGTTCGGCGTCTTCATCGTGCTCATGGGAGAGATCGGACTGATCACTCCGCCACTTGGTCTCAACGTCTTCGTCGTCGCTCGAGCCTCCGGCAGGGACACCGTCGAGGTCTTCCGCGGCGCAGTTCCATATGTGATCGCCATGCTCGTGGTCGGGGTGCTCTTCGCAGTCTGGCCGCAGATCGTCACTTGGCTGCCGAGCACAATGTAAACGGAGCCGGTCATTGTGCCGCCTCGGTGGCGCGTGTTACTTGCGTGCGGGCCAAATCTTCCGCATATCTGCAAGCGCGATGACACCGGTGGTGCCGGGGTCTGCCGACCAGAGAAGGCGTTGTTGATGAGTGGTTCCGACGCTCCCTCTGCGTAGAACCTGGTGCAGAGCCGTTGTCCGCGTCCAGCAAGTCTACTTGTTGGAGGCGGACAACGGCTCCGGACTCCGCGGCTATCGCGTAGGCGACCCGTTGCAATGGCCGGCTGAAACGAGTTCATACACTATGTCGATCGTCTCCTTTCCTGGAGAAACTGTGAAGTCCCCCGAGACTTCACTGGCTAGCGAATAGACGGACGTCAAAGTCACCCCTGCAGCTTCTATACGACTCAGAGCTGCATCGCCGGTAAGCTTGCTCAATGCGCCGCAGGCGTCAACAACAAGATGAACGCGGTAGCCTTTGGCCGCGCCAGAAAGAGCAAGCCACATCACGACTATCTCTGTAGCGACTCCGCACACGATGAGAGCAGTTCGACCTGTTCGATCGAGCGCTGTTCGGAAGTCTTCAACCTCAAATGAGTCTGGACGTGTTCGGTGAACGTACGTGATCTCGCTTCGAGCGTCTTCTATCTCGCTGAGAATCGAGGGGTTCTCTCCGCCGGTATTCGGAATACTCAGTGCGAGAGTTGGAATGTTGTGCAATTCGGCGATTCGAGCTAGTGCCCCCGCCGAACGACGGAGGTCCTTCTCCGAACTCGTGGACTGGAGGTCTGTGATGCCCTCCTGCAAATCGCCGAAGATCATGACCGCTTCACTTGCATTGAGTTTGTGTGACATTTTCGTCATCCTCCTTATCTGGAACTGTGTTGATTCTGTCGATTGACGCCATCACTGCACGGTCACGTCGCCTCTCCGAATACTCATCGGACAAAGCCTAGTCCCAGGGAGGGACCACTTCGACCGGTATCACCCATGCTCGTCGTCTGTTGGGCGGAACGTCTGGGCAGCACGCCTCGGCTCGTCAAGCCGGCGTTGCATGGCGAGTTCACCGGTGTGAAGCTTCCCGGACAACCGCGGTCGATGCCGATAAGGGGAGCCGCCGTCTCCAAGAGTGGTGATGGGGCCGTCTTCGGGTTCTTCTCCCGTTCCAGGAAACGCAAACGCCGGGGCCTCCCAGAAATGTTGGATGGGCCGTGCAGGGGGCTTCGTGTCCGGTAGCCGACGATTCTTCGTGTGGTGGGCCCGGTCCGCGCTCCCCGGACCAGATCGGCTGGGGCGCTTCATACCGGCAAGTTTCAGCTTGTGCGTCCGGGTTCCGCTATAGACAGGAGGAAGTCGGGCACACTCGTCGCGCGGCGCGACTGCATGTCGACTGCCAAAGCAACCTGTTCTATGACGGCCGATGCTGCTTGTTCCTCAAAATGGACAGTATGGACGACCCCGAAGGATTTTTCGCGAACGGGTCCCAGTCTGCTCACCACCGATGCCCTGTCTCCGGCATGTCCGTGGACGTGCCAGGTCAGCCTGATTTCGGCCAAAACCCGTCCAATGTCGGTCTGGCTGGTGAATTCCGGCGTGAAACCGAGAAACTCGAAGAACTCATGACTTCCTTGCGCCCAGAGCCTCACCAGATGCTCCAGCAATAGCGAGTTGTTGTGATCAGTGTCTGCAGGTCGAATCGTGCCGACAGGGGCCGGTTCGGAGTCGTGCGTCGAATCGGTTTCCCAGGGAGGTGGGCCGACGATGCTACGGGGGAAGGCGAGTCCTAGTTCGGTGAAGTCGACGACCGGCAGATCGAGCTGGGAGCCGTGTGTGCCGAGTTCAAGGCATGTGGCGGACAGAACTCCTGAGCTGGTGAGCAGATGTACGACTGCCCCATCGTGCTCTCCGCCGCCTACTAGCAGTGAGCGCACTGAGACCGATGAGGTAGAACGGAGTTCGCGATGGAAGCGCACATGCCACTGCCGCGGTGCCGGCTCAGCATCTGAGTGCGATGGCATGCTCGGTCGAACCGCCTCCGATGCATGCTGAAACGAACGGAAATAGTAGCGGGTGCTCCAGTGCCTGTTGTAGTCGAGCTCCCATGCCTCGACCCGAGTAAGATGACTGCGGATTCCAGCGTTGTTCCATTCCAAGGCGCCTCCTGAGCATCGAAAGTGTGCCGCGAGTCAGTGCTGTCGCGGCACCAACTTCTGAAAGACGCAACTCGCGAACGGCACGCAACTTGCTGTATAGAATATTTTATGTCCGTGCTAAAATGTAACTCAAATCTCGTTCGGTGTCACAGGTCATTGCTGGCCATCGCGTGCACGATGCCCGTCGCGAGCGAGCGTCGGGTGGCGCTATAGAGTACGGGAAGGAGGCAACGATGCCTGGAGCACTTGAAGGCGTTCGGATCTTCGACATGTCATCCAGCTTCATGGGGCCGTTCGCGACCCTTCTGTTGGCGGAGATGGGCGCCGAAGTCATCGAGGTCGAATCACCCGCGAGATACACGACCCGCGGAGTAGGGCTTTCACGACACGACGGGATGGCCGCAATCTTCTTGCACCTCAATCGGAACAAGAGGTCGCTGTGTCTCGACTTCAAAACTACCGAGGGCATCGAAGTACTCAAGGGGATGGCAAGGGTCGTGGACGTTGTTGTCTCGAGTCTGCGACCGGCAGCAGTCGAAAGGCTTGGCCTGTCCTATGAGTTGCTTTCCGAAGAGAACCCCGGGCTCGTCTACTGCTCGGTATACGGATTCGGCGAGGGCGGCCAGTATGCCGGCAAGCCCGCATACGACGACCTGATCCAAGCAGCTGTCGGTATGCCGTACCTGCAGAGTAAGAATGTCGGTGATCCGAAGTATGTTTCTTCGGCTATTGCCGACCGCATCGTCGGAATGTACGCCGCGATCGCTATCGCAGCAGCCGTTGCCGGAAAGGAGCGAGCCGGCGTCGGTCAGAAGGTTGACGTGCTGATGTTCGAGCCCTTCGCGCACTTCGTTAAAGGCGATCATCTCTATGGGCACTCATTCGTCCCCTCGATCGGAACTTCGGGTACGCGCGCATGATGAGTCAGGACCGACCTCCA
This sequence comes from Brevibacterium sp. VCM10, assembly GCF_000583215.1. Classification (NCBI taxonomy): domain Bacteria; kingdom Bacillati; phylum Actinomycetota; class Actinomycetes; order Micrococcales; family Brevibacteriaceae; genus Brevibacterium; species Brevibacterium sp. VCM10. The sequence continues at coordinate 55,556 of NZ_JAJB01000008.1, read as the reverse complement.
TACAAGACACTCGATGGATACATTGCCGACTCTGTCTATATTGACGAGCACTGGCAGCGGTTGTTCGAACTCACAAGGCACCCGGAGATGAACGAGGACGAGCGGTTCTGCACCATCGCCGGTCGCACCGAGAACATCGATTACCTCTGCAAATTCGTCAGCGACAGTTTGGAAACCAAGACGACTGACGAATGGGTGCGGCTGCTCGAAGACGCGGATATCCCCGTGATGCGTCTCAATACCCCCGAAAGTCTGATCGAGGATCCGCAGATGGACGATGTCGGGTTCTGGATCGAAGAAGAGCACCCGACCGAAGGTCTGATTCGACAGAAGGCGGTTCCGCACAAGTGGAGCGGCGGAGATCCTGGACTGCGGCATCCCGCTCCTCGACTGGGTGAGAACTCCACCGAGTTCTTGGAAGAGTTCAGCATTTCCAAGGACAGGATCGACGCGCTCCGGCAGAAGCGCATCCTGCTCGAACCGGATCAGGAGGGCTGAGCCTTGGCTGCAAAACAAAGCAGGAAGGGTCCGCTTGTTGGAATACGGGTCCTGGAACTGGGCGGAGTAGGACCGGGGCCGTTCGCATGCATGCTGCTTGCTGATCTCGGAGCGGAAGTCGTGCGAATCGACCGTCCGCCTGCCGGCTACGATGGTGGCGCGCCTGTCGAGTCCCGCTTCAATCTGCTGCAACGCAGCCGTCGAAGTCTCGGCCTCGACCTCAAGGCCGACGGTGCGAAGGACATCGTATTGCGCCTGGCGCGCGAGAGCGACGTGGTCATCGAAGGTTTCCGCCCAGGAGTCGCCGAACGCTTGGGTTTGGGCCCAAAAGCGTGCATGGCTGAGAATCCTCGATTGGTCTATGGACGAATGACCGGGTGGGGTCAGGACGGCCCACTGGCTCGGCAACCTGGACACGATATCAACTATGTCTCGCTCAGCGGCGTTCTCGGTGCCATCGGCGAGGCAGGGGGGCCACCGGTCATTCCTCTGAACCTCGGAGGTGACTTCGGAGGTGGATCCCTGTATCTGGTGATGGGAGTTCTCTCCGCTCTCATCGAGTGCCGAACCTCGGGATACGGTCAGGTCGTTGACGCGGCGATGATTGACGGCTCTTCCTCTTTGATGACGCTCTTCCACGGACTGACGGCGTCTGGATATTGGCAGGACCAGCGTGGTGTCAATCGCCTTGATTCGGGCGCACCGTGGTACTCAGTTTACGAAACATCCGACGGTCAGTGGATGAGCATCGGCGCGAGCGAAACACGGTTTTGGCGCAAAGCCTGCACCGTGCTCGGTCTCGTACCGGAAGACATGCCGGACCAGCACGACCAGAGTCGATGGCCCGAACTCAAGGCCAAGCTGGCAGCGCGATTCGGCGAGAAGACCAGGGAAGAGTGGACTCAACTAGCGGAGAAGGCCGACGCGTGCATCTCACCGGTAATGTCCCTTGGCGAGGTATCCCGCCACCCGCACCTGCAGGCACGCAACACATTCGTCGAGGTCGGAGACATCGAGCAGCCAGCACCTGCACCAAAGTTCAGTAGGACTCCGGGCGCAATCCAGAATTCTCCGCCGACGATCGGTGCCGACACGCTCGCAGTGCTCACTGAATGGGGATTCGAGCTGGAGGAAGTCCAGGCCTATCGAAAACGAGGCGCAATATTCGAATCATCTGGTTGAGACGGCCTCGGACATCAGGACGCAGGATCACCGGTGTAAACGGCCCTTGACGAACTGAGACGATGGCTGGGTGCAAATCACTGCGTTGGTCGCAGAGGACATGGCAATGAACGGAGAAGAAAAGATGACTGAAGCAATGTGGCAAGGAAACTATGGCAGCCTGTTCGTCGGCGGCGAATGGCTCCCGGGAACCAGCGGGGAGAAGCTCGAGGTGGTTTCTCCGTATACCGAGCAGACTATCGCCGAGGTGCCTCTCGGATCGAACGAGGACATCGACCGCGCAGTGGCCGCCGCCCGCCGTGCGTTTGACGAGGGACCGTGGCCGAAGATTAGCCTCGATGAGCGGATTGCGGTCGTCGAGCGACTCGCGGCAGAGATGAAAACGCACGAACTGGACATGGCCACCTTGGTCACGGCTGAGATGGGAACTCCGATCGCCCATTCAGTTCCGATTCAGGCCGAGCGGCCCCGCCGAGTAGTCGAAGAGATGATCGAGGTCGCCCGCACCTATCCTTTCGACGAAATCCGAGAGGCCGCGACCGGGCGGGCGAAAGTCACGCGCACGCCAAAGGGTGTGCTCGCCGCCATGGTCCCGTGGAATGCGCCGCACCTCATCACCATGTACAAGCTGACTCCAGCCCTCTTGACTGGCTGCACCGTCGTCGTCAAGTGCTCTCCCGAAGCGCCGCTGGACCAATATCTCCTGGCAGAGATGGCGACCCGCGCCGGCGTACCTGCCGGAGTCATCAACTTCGTCCCGGCACGACGTGGACCTAGCCAGCACCTGGTCCAGCACCCCGGCGTCGATATGGTCTCCTTCACGGGGTCCTCCCCGGTCGGCAAAGACATCGCATCCAAGTGCGCCCCCATGCTTCGTCCCTGCACTCTTGAGCTCGGTGGCAAGTCCGCGGCCCTAGTGCTCGACGACGTCGATGTGGACACGATCGCCAACGGCCTCATCCAGATGGCTTACCGCAGCAACGGCGAAGTCTGCACGGCGAAGACACGGTTCATTCTGCCGCGCAGCCGATCCCAAGAAGTGATCGAGGCAATGAAAGCCATTCTTGACGAACTCAAGATCGGTGATCCTTTTGATGACGAGACGTACTTCGGACCGCTTGTCAGCTCCGGACATAGAGACCGCGTTGCAGGCATGATTGAGCGAGCTATTGCCGACGGCGCCACTCCTGTTGTGGGCGGTGCCGGCCGGCCCGAAGGGCTCGATACAGGATGGTTCGTCCGTCCGACCCTCTTCACCAATGTCGAACGCGATTTTGAGGTGCATCAGGACGAAGTATTCGGCCCCGTCGGGATCGTCCTCGAGTACGACACCCTGGAGGAGGGAATCGAGATCGCCAACGATTCTCAGTACGGCCTCAGCGGTTCTGTTTTCAGCCAAGACGTGGACCGCGCAGTGGATGCGGCTTCTCGCATCGACACCGGCATGGTCGAGGTCAATGGAAATCCGGCTGGAATCGCCGCGCCATTCGGCGGTTGGAAAGACAGCGGCATCGGGTACGAACTCGGGTCGGAAGGGTTTGACGATCTTGTCATGCTCAAGAGCATCGGATTGCCTCGATAAGGCAACCAACACGAAAGACAAACGTACGCAAAGGAGCGCAAGGACTATGAAAGCAGCCGTGATGACCGAGGTGGGTAAACCCCTCGAGATCTTAGATGTCGACATCGACGACCCGCAGTCGCGCGAGGTGGTGGTGTCCGTCAAAGCCAGCGGACTCTGCCACAGCGATCTTCACACATTGAAGACCGACTTCGGATGGCCGGTCCCGTTGGTGCTCGGGCATGAGGCCGCCGGAGTAGTCGAAGAAGTCGGCTCGCTTGTGACTTCGGTCAAGGTCGGAGACCGGGTCGTGGGCAATCTGATTTCGAGTTGCGGAGAGTGCTCGCGCTGCCGCCAGGGCTATCCGACGATGTGCAGCAATCCGGACGCCATCCGACGCCCGGCCGGTGATCGTCCGCGGTACTCGATGAATGGCGAAACAGTCACGCAGATCGGTGACATCGGAGGCTTTGCCGAGAAGATCCTCGTGCACGAACGCAACGTGGTGAAGGTCGATGACGCCGTGCCGTTTGACCGAGCAGCATTGCTGGGTTGCGGGGTGATCACAGGAATCGGTGCCGTGAAGAATGTCGCCAAGGTGCAGCTCGGTGACACAGTCGCCGTGATCGGCTGCGGGGGAGTGGGACTCAACACGGTGCAGGGTGCTGCGCTTGCCGGGGCCCGCCGCATCATTGCAATTGACCTTCAGCCGACCAAGCTCGACCTGGCCCGTCGATTCGGAGCTACCGACGTCATCAACTCAGGTACGGAGGACGATGTCGTCGGCCGCGTACGAGAGATCGCAAGCGAGGGCGGAGTCGATCACGCTTTCGAGGTCATCGGCCTCGAAGCGACGGCACAGCTGGCCGTGGAGCTCACCCGCGTGGGCGGCGGGACCTACGTGATCGGCAAGGTCAAACCCGGTTCCGGCGTGCAGCTGAGCGCAGACGACCTTCTGAGGGGGCACAAGAAGCTTAAAGGCCTATTCATGGGCTATACGATCGCCGATCTCGATATCCCCCTCTACGCTGATCTCTACCAACAGGGACGCCTGAACCTCGACGATCTCGTCTCCGAGACAATCTCACTCGACCAGATCAACGAAGGGTACGAGAAGCTGGAATCCGGCGAGATTGCGCGCAGCGTCGTAGTCTTCGACTGACGACGAGCTCGGTTGCTGAGCCGAGTCGCCACGTGGCCAGGTCGCTACAGTCGACCGCCGACCACGGAGTCGGCCAAATCATGCAGTGCTGGGGCACACATCGCCACTTTCGGACGAAATGGCAAGCACAGCTTGGGAAAGGAAGGGAAGTCACAGCACTTGGACTCAACGGGCCACAATGCTCAAAGAACACCACGTGCCCAAGTACGACATCAGAGAGCTCAATATGAGATTGTCCCAGAACTCTCTGTCGCTCTGGCGTCCGGCGACCCGATCTCGCTCGGAGGGCGGAACGTCGAGGAGGAACACGTGTCGGCCGATGGTCTATTGGCTCTCCAGCAGCTGGACAGAGACTGTGCAACGGTCAGGGAAGTCGCTGCGGCTCAGGCCTCGACCACCGCTGCAGGCTGATCCCGATGCATGCGGGCAGAGGCCATCGTTGCACGTAGAATCTGCGTTTCTGCCGGACTGGGAATCGAGGCCGGAGAAGAGGCACCCGCGGCGGCGCGGGTCTCCACTCAGATCATTCGAGCCGCTGTTTCACTCGATGAGGAGGGTGACCACCTCGGCGATGCAGGCCGGGCGCTGCTCGCCTTCGATCTCGATCGTATGGGCAAGGATGACCTGGGTGCCCTTGTCGCCGCGGATGACGTCCTTGACCTCGACCTTGCCGCGCAGCCGCGACCCGACGACGACCGGCTGGAGGAAGCGGACCTTGTTGAGTCCGTAATTGATCTTCATCGACATTCCCTCGATCGAGAAGATCTCGGCCGAGAACTTCGGGATGAGGGAGAGAGTGAAGAAGCCGTGGACGATCGTCGCACCGTACGGGCCATCGGCTGCGCGCGCCTCGTCGACGTGGATCCACTGGTGATCATCGGTGACATCGGCGAAGGCGTTGATGTCGTCCTGGTCCTTCGTCGTCCACTCGGAGGTGCCGAGCTCCTGCCCGATGAGCGACTCGATGTCGTCGATGCCGTTGAGTGTGCGCATTGCGGTTCTCCTGTGATCCTGGGGCGTGGCGCCCCGCTGAGCGGTCGTGCATCATCGTCCGCAGCCACGCAACCATGGCGTGCGTCAGAGCGATGTGGCCGGTGAGCGGACACTCGATCAATGATGCGTCGTCATTGAGAACCGTACTTGGTCAGAGCGAAACTCGCGACGGCTTGTCCGGCATTCGGTAGGTTGGATGCACGGCCCGATCCCACCGCGAGCAGACGTCAGCCCCGGTCGAGTCGCGCGGCGGCCGCCCGCGAACGCTCACTGATCCGCACTCGCCGAGGCGGCTCGAGCGTCCCCACGGCTATCGGAACTTCGAAGCCGCGTACTTCGTCGGGCGTGGGAAGGAGACTTTCGATCGCTGCGCCGAGGAGGTCCTCAACTGGGAGGTGAAGACTCGCAGCGGATTCGACATAGAGATCGCCAAGGGGATGCCGGGGTAGGCTGGGGAGGACGCGAACACCGCACGAACTGACGCAGGCAGGGGGCAGCGGCCGGCCGCCGCGCGTCGAGGCAGGACAGGAGCCGACGATCAAGGTCCGGCTCGGGCCGTTCCGGCTGCCCGAGCCCTCCCGCGTCATCGAGACCGAGGACCGGTGCGGGTTTACCTTCGGCGCGAAGCCCGGGCATCGATCGCCGTCGAGGAGTCGTTCATCCTCATTCGCACCGCCGACGACCGTGTCTTCTTGGTGCTGCGGTCGGCCTCACGAGCAGGGTTCGGGATCTGGCGCCTCGGCGAAACTGTCGTCCGGCTCGCGCAGGTGATCTACCAGTGGCGCTACGGAAGGACTCTGCGTCGAAGTGCTATGTCCTGCTACGCGATGCGACGCACATGCGCCCTGCGGTCAGACTTGCACGGTCCGACCGCAGGGCGCATGTGAGGGTCGCGATTAAGCGCGGGTCAGGTGCTGATCGAAGAAGGGTCCGATCTTCTCCACTGCCGGATCGATGAACTCGGCTTTGTCATAGAGATCGACGTGTGAAGCACCCTCGATCAGGAACAGTTCCGCGGAGTCACCCGCTGCCGCCACGGCCTGCTCCGAATGGGGAAGGGTGTCGGCTTCGGTTCCTGCGACCATCAACAGGGGGCGCGGAGCCAGTTGATCGATGAAGCGGTACGACTCGTACTCGGCCATGCGATCGAAGCTGGACGGGTCTACTGTGTTCGGCGCACGGTCATCTTTCGCCCGGTCGGTGCGGTAGTAGTAGTACGCCTCCTGGAAGAGCGAGCGATCCGGCATGGAATCGGCGGCGTCTTTCGTCATGGGAATCATCGGCTGCGGTTCCACAGTCTTGCCGTTGGCCCGATCGGTCCGTGCCTGCGCCGCGGCTTCGAGCTGTTTGCGGAGCTCGTCAGGTTGGGAGCGATAGAGGTCACCGACATCGGCTCCACTGACCGTGGCGACGGCCTTGATACGGAGATCGGAGACCGCAGCGAAGGGAACGTATCCGCCTGAGGCGCAGATGCCAAGGGCGCCGATCCGCTCGGCGTCGACCTCATCCAGAGTGGTCAACCAGCTGACGGCGTCCTTGATGTTCTCGACACGAACGAACGGATCCTCGAGTTGTCGCGGTTCGCCGGTGCTCTCACCTTGGTAGGCGGCGTCAAAGGTCAGGACGACGAAACCGCGCTCGACGAGTCGGGTCGCGTAGTGGATCGGAGACTGTTGACGCACAGATCCGAACGGGTGGCTGACGACGATTGCGGCCGTTGGCCCCTGCACGTCGTCCGGGACGAAGAGTGAGCCGGCCACGGTCTGGCCCTGGCTGGGGAACGTGATGTCCTTTTGCATGGTGTTCCTTTCGTAGTCGAAGCGCGTCCTGCGCCTCGTGATCGGTGTGTCGGCGCGTGGACCGCGCCGACGGGTGGAATGGTGGTGCGGATCAGTACCAGGACGGCTTATCGCCGTCGGTTCCTGGCTTGTCGATACCGAGGTTCGCCCGAGAGTGCTGCTCGGGGTGAGAGACAACAACGGCGACAAACGCACCGACGCTCTTGCGGGAGACCTCTGTGCCTTTGTACTCCTCGTCACGGCCGGTCAACTCATAGTCGACCTCGCTCGTGTCAGTGAGCCATGCCGGGCGGATGATGGTGTAGTTGAGGTCGGAGGATTCTATGAGGTCCGCGGCCCGGCGGTAGACGTTCAGAACCTCTCCGATCATCTGACGGTTCCAGGTGTTGAAGGGCTCGGGGAGCTCATCGTAGATGCCCAGCGCCAGTACGAAGATCAGCCGGCGGACACCGGCACGGCCCATGGCGGCGATCAGGGTCTCGGCCTGCTCGTCGATTTCGCCCGCAAGGTTTGCATAGACAATGTCCTGGCCTTGCAGGGCCTCATCGAGCGCGGTCGTGTCGAGAACATCACCATCGATCACCCGGGCGCCGTCCGGTGCCACCACTTTGTCCGCGTTGCGGGCGAAGAGTGTCAGAGTTTCGCCCTGTTCGGCGAGGTAGGGAATGGCGTGGCGGGCGATCTGCCCGGAGGCGCCGAGGACGAGGACGTTGGACATGGTATCTCCGATCGTTGGGTGTCTTCGTTCGATGGTGAGGCTTGGAACGCGCCGGCATGCTTAAATCTGCAGGGCAGACTCCGTGAGGTTCTGTTGTCTGTCCCATTCTTCGAGTCGGGTCTTCTGATGCCCCCGGACCTCGTCCAGACCGTGGCCGAGGTAGAGGCGGAGCGGGGCGCCGTCCTCGGCAGTGATGCCGACGATCGAGCGTACAGCTCCTGCAAGGTTTCCGGGGGTCCAGTCGTAGAGTCCAGGCAGCTGATCGGTGATGGCGTCATAGTCGGCGACAGGGTGCTGGGGACGAGCCGCTGAGTTGCCGAGTTCAGTCTGGAATACGCCGGGTTCCACCATGGTCGTCTGTATGCCGAGGGACTTCAACTCGCGGTACAGAGATTCCGAGAGGCCCTCGACCGCGAACTTCGAAGCTGAGTATGCCGCGATTCGCGGGAGACCGATGAGTCCTGCACCCGATGAGAAGTTGATGATATGTCCTGTACCCCTCTCACGCATCATGGGGAGGACAGCCTGTGTCACAGAGACCAGTCCGAAGACATTGGTCTCGAACTGTCGCCTCCAGTCATCGACGCTGACTTCTTCGAGAGCTCCCTGGACGACCAGGCCCGCGACGTTGACGAGGACATCGATCGCCCCGTGCCTCGTCTGCGCCGAAGTGATGGCTTCGCCGACAGTGTCTGAGTCGGTGACGTCCAAGCGGAGCACCTGCACATTGTCCAGAGAGGCGAAGCTCTCCGGAGCTCTGTCAGGATCCCGCAAGGTGGCTGTGACGTGCCAACCCTCTGTCGCATAGGCCTCGACGAGAGCGGCGCCGAAGCCTGATGAGGTTCCAGTGAGTAATACATGCCGTGACATTGCGCAATCCTTGTCGTGTCGTGTGACGTTGTCGTGTTGTGCCAATTCCGCGCCGGATTCACCCCATCTGGGTGTCGAACCATGAGATGTGCTTTTGCCGGGTGGTCTCCGAAGTAGTTGTATGCGTAGAAGCGCTGGTTCGACTCTTCGATCCAGAAGAGCTCCTTCGTGTCCGAACCCAACGCGTCGAAGATCTCCTGTCCGTCCTTCTCCGCATGGATGAGGAAGTCACGCCGGAGCTGTGCCATGAGCGTGGGGACCGTCGCGGTGTGGGCATGGTGAAGCGGCGTCTGCTCGTCGAGGTGGAATCCAGTGAGCTTGCGGATGCGCGTGTCCAGACGCTCGGCGGCCTTGGCCGGGTTCTGCCGGGCAGCCTCCGCGGCCTTTTCGATGAATGCTCGCCTGCTGACCACGTTGACGACGGCCAGAACCTTGGTCTCGGCGCAATCCTCCGGGTAGAGGTCCATCGCCATGATCGTCGAGTTGCCGCCCATGCATCGGCTGCACAGGCCGATCGACATCTCCGGCCAGTGGCGCTTGGCATGGCGGACCGAACCGACTACGTACCTGCTCTCCACGAGCCCGAGACCGGAGGTTCCGGCCGGATCGCTTGCGCTGCGTCCGTGGTTGCGTAGATCGTAGGCGAGGATGTTGTATCCGGCATCGTGCAGTGCTCTGTACTCGGGCAGGAAGTTCACTTCGAAACCACCGGCCATCGTATTCCACGGAGTGAGGTGACCCGGGAAGCCGTAGCGATTGCAGGTCACCGGATGGTTGACGATCAGGAGCTTGTCTGAGCCGGCGGCCGGAATGAACCAGCTTTCGAGGGTCATGCCGTCGAGCGACGGAAAGAACACGTTCTCATAGTCCATGCCGTACTAGTCCGGCCGACGCAGGATCGGAGTCCGTTGACCGTGCGCGAACATCTGGGCATACGTCTCGACGATGACATCGAGCTTGGTCGAGATCTTGCTCTTGGCCGCTTTCGCGACTGCAGCGCCCATTGCAGTCGGCACGGCATCGTTCTGTCCGCGGTCGGCACTCTCATGGATGATTGTGTCCAGTTCGGTCACGTCATGGCCTTTCGCGTGGAGACGTTTGACCTCCAGGTTCGCAAGCGTGGCCGGTGCCCACAAGGGAAAAGATCATTCCTAGGACAAAACCATCACAGGACAATCTCCTCCAGCATGCCTATCCTGAGGACATGCCACCCACATCTCCCCAGCTCAAAGCTCTCGGCGATTTTCTGCGCGCCCGGAGGGCCGAGATCTCCCCTGAAACACTTCCGGGTCATGTCGTCAGGGGAGGGACCGCTCGCCGACGAGTGCCCGGGCTGCGGAGGGAAGAGGTGGCGCAAGCAGCCGGTGTCAGCAGCGACTACTGCACTCGTGTGGAACAGGGACGCCTTGCACCCTCGCCGGACATCCTGCTCAGCCTGTGTCGCGTGCTCAGGCTGAGTGCGGAACAGACGGCTTATGCCGAAGATCTTCTCGATGCGGCACGGGGGTTAGGCGGCTCCCGCCCCGCGCGCTCAGGCAGGAGCCAGAGGCTTCAGCTGCTGCTGGACCAGATCACGGAACTGCCGGCCGTGATATTGGGGCCACGCACGGACATCTTGGCCTGGAATCGTCTGGCTTCCGCGCTGCTCACGGACTTCTCCAGGCTTCCGTCCGACAGGCGGAACTACGTGTCACTGGTCTTCACTCAACCGGAGGTCCGTGCTCTCTATGAGGAGTGGGAGAGCGTGGCACGGACCTGCGTCGGAATCCTGCGGCGCGAGGCCGCGCATAACCCGAACGAACCCGAACTCGCGGCGTTGGTCGGACGGTTGTCCATTGAGGACGAGGACTTCCGCCGGTGGTGGGCTGAACACCGAATCGCCGAGCAGGACTTCGGTTCAAAAACTCTCAACCATCCGCTGGTCGGACGACTGACACTTGATTGGGACTCGTTCTCCTATGACGGCGCCGAGCGTCGGCAGCTCGTACTATGGTCGACCTCGCAGAGGACGGATGACGCGAAGAGGCTGGGGGCTTTGGCGGAGTCGCTCAACGGTCCTTGATCTGCTTGCGGGCGGGCACCACCGGTGGGGTGTCATACTCAGAGTGCATGAATTCCTCCGTTTTGGTCTGTCTGATCACCGTGATGGATATATTGGATCGCCCCGAGTCCAGTGGAGAGCTCATAGCGGTACGCCGACGCCCACTGGCCGGGTGGTACCAGTGTAGTAGTGCTCATCGAATTGCACTGGAGCGAGGTCTCTTCAGTACGAATGCGGGTTAATTCGGATCGCGGAGTTCAATTCCGGTCGATTCGCTATGGCGAGACCCTGGAAGGGGCAAGGTCGTGGCGTCTGTGGGCTCGGGTGAGGGTTCGTACATCAATGCTATGGCCGAAGCTCTGAACTTGGTATATCAAGCCGAGCTCATCGACCGGAAGGTGCGGTCGGGATTGATCGAGGTGATGGCGGAGACATCGAAGTGGGTGGCCTGGTACAACCAGGCCGGGTTGCATTCAGCGATCGACTACCGACTGCCATCCGAGGTCCATTCGGAATGGATCATCCAGTCCATGGCTGAGGTTGCGGGTGCGTAGGAAACCAAAGAAAGGAGCCTATACGAAACCCAGTGCTTGGCAGTAGGCATACAGCAAAAGCACCGGCAGCATGTCCGGGTCGTACCCAGCCTGCCCGGCTGTTGAGGTAGTCGCCGACCGTCGGCGACGCTTCGCGAAGGCACTTGTATCGAGGTCAGCGACCAGTGCTTCGATCCGTCACACCAAGTGATGGGACGGTAGCCATTTCCGCATATCGGGCGGGGGCAGGAACTGCTGATCACGATTGACCCGGCGATAGTTCTTAGCCATAGTCTATTGTCCCTAACCAGCAATCTATCCTGTTGACAAACACGCTCACACGATTTGGCAACAGGCGCTTGAAACTAGGCTAGTCAACTCAGACTGAATAGAACTGTTGTCCGGGCTGAACCGCCAGCGGCGGTGAGCGGGGCCGCGGCGGGCCCAACGATGGAAGAGCTGCGCCTGAGCTGTCGTGGACCTAACTGCGGCGGTGAGCGGAGACGCAGCGGCGGCGGTCGACGCGCATGACTCGGCCGCGATTGCGCAGTCGACGCTGAACGCAGTCCGGTGGTCCGTCGAAATCCGGTCGCGGAGTGCGAGAGACGACAGCAGGTTTGTGCTCGAAGGCAAATGAATCGGCCTCCCCTTCCGGGGCGCGTCGCGCACCGAACTCAGAAGTTTCGATGAACGACCGGAACTCCGCGACCAGGCGCTCCTGCATGTCGTAGAGGCTCTCATCGTTGCCTGGGTAGTCGAGGAGGACTTCAATGGCCTCCCCGGCGACGACTATCCGCGCGAAGAGCCGACGCTCGTCTTCGGTATCGCGGAGCATCGCGATGCTGTCCCACTCGTGATCGGCGAACATCGCGAGAACGATCGGAGTGACGACCTTCTCGCAGAGGACATCCTGCGTGAGTTCGATGCGGTCCATGCGTCCCACCATATGTGCTCAGTCGTCGGGAGTTCGAAGGCGTCTCGGAGTTTTGCGGAAACCGCGGCCGATCTGCGGTATGCGGCAGACTTCGTGCGGTTCCACGCCAATGCTTCCGCGACCGCGACGACGACGGGGCACCGCAAAGACTGGGACGAAGACGGCACCGCATAGACTGACAGCATGCCCCGCAGTCCGCTCCCGCCCCGAGAAGGAATCTCGGCGACCGCGCTGCGCGCCCCCGGCGGCAAGGCCACCCATGCGAAGAATCACCTGCCCGTTCCCGATTCGATCGGTCAGTGGCTCGAATCCGAATTCCCCGAGGCGGCCCCCGATTCCCGACGTGCGCTGCTGACGGATGGGGACATGCGCGACGAGGCGGGACTCCCGGTGACCTGGGACGACCCGGTCATTCCCGGTGGGTTCTACTTCTTCCACCGTCCGGTCCCTCCCGAAGAGCGAATCCCGTTCGAGGTCGGGATCGTCTTCGAAGATGAGGACCTGCTCGTCGTCGACAAACCCCATTTCCTCGCCTGCACCCCGAACGGACGCTTCGTCCGAGAATGCGTCGTCACTCGTCTGCGCGTCGACCTCGGCCAGCCCGATCTCGTCGCCATCCACCGCCTCGACCGGATCACCGCCGGACTGCTGGTCCTGTCGAAACGGCCTGAGACGCGCGGCAGCTACCAGCGCCTGTTCCAAGACCGACGAGTCAGCAAAACCTACCGCGCCCTGGCACCGGCCCCGCCGCCGGATCTCGAATTCCCGCTCGTCCGCGAATCGCGCCTGGTCAAACCCGTCGGCGGACGCCAGGTGAACGAAGTCGCAGGGGAGCCGAATGCGGTCAGTCGGATCCGACTGCTTCGGACCATCACCCCACCGGACGGCGAGCCATCACGAGGTGACACGGAGACCTCGCCGCCACCTCGGCGAGGGGGAGCTGACGGTGTCCCGTCCGAACGGGCGGGGGACGGAGACGGAGCACCGCCTCGGCGAAAGGATGCGATTGCCGAGTACGAGCTGAGTCCGGTCACGGGCAAGACGCACCAGCTGCGGGTGCACATGAACGCGCTCGGGCTGCCCATCCTCGGTGATCCGGTCTATCCGGTCGACCTCGCCCCGGACCCCTACGACTTCTCATCACCGCTGGAGCTGTTGGCCGCGAAGATCGAATTCGATGATCCGCTGACGGGGCTGAGCCGACGATTCGAGAGCGGACTCGAACTCGATCCCGCCGCAGTCAGCTCCGATCCAGGCGAAACCCGGTAGCCTGGTGTTATGAGTCCACACGCCCCCGGATGCACATCAGAGGCCATCGTCGCCCTTGTCCGCACCCGCATCACCGACGGTGAATACCCGGCAGGAAGCCCGGTCCGCGATGGTGCCTTGGCCAAGGAATTCAACGTTTCGCGCAACACCGCCCGCGAATCGCTGAGCCTGCTGCGCCACGCCGGGCTGCTCACTCAGGAGCCCAACCGGGGCTTCTTCGTCTCCACCTTCGGCATCGACGAACTCAAGGACCTCTACCGCGCCCGCCGGGTCTTCGAGATCCGCGCCGTCCAGGAATCTCAGGACGCCACCGACGAGGCGATGGCCGCCGTCGAAGCTTCCGTGGTCCGGGCCGAAACCGCGCCGAAGAACGAAACCTGGGCCGATGCTCAGGAGCACTCGGCATCGTTCCACCGTGCGATCGTCGGGCTGCTGGGCTCACCGCTGCTCGACGAGTTCTACCTCAACCTCATGGCCAGGCTGTCGACGACGTTCTCGCGCTCGCCCGAGCCCGGCAAATACCACTCGCACTGGGCGAATCCGCATCGGGACATCCTCGAGAAGATGAAATCCGGGGATCGGCAGGGGGCCGAAGGACTGCTGCGCATCCACCTCGACGACTCCGAAGCCTCGACCCTCGACCTCGCACGGTCAGTGGGGGAGGGGCGGTAGGGTTTCCCGCACGAATCCGACAGCTTTTCCTGTGTAGCCAGTCTCACAGTGCCCGGTGCTTGAACCCATAGCGGTCGACTCTCTCGCTCCGATAGCATTGAGCCACCGTATCTTCGCGTCGAAAGGCTGTTTTCATGGGAAACCCTGAGCAGGAATCACAGGCCGCAAACGATCCGTTCTCGCTGACGGGACTCACGTATGACGATGTCCTCCTCCTGCCAGGCGACACCGATGTCATCCCTTCCGAAGCCTCCACCGCCTCCCGGCTGACCAAGGAGATCGAGCTCAACATCCCGCTCGTCTCCGCGGCGATGGACACCGTGACCGAATCTCGGATGGCGATCGCCATGGCCCGCATCGGCGGTCTGGGCATCATCCACCGCAACCTCTCCGCCGAGGATCAGGCGAACCAGGTCGACTACGTCAAGCGCTCCGAATCGGGCATGATCAATGATCCGCTGACGATCACCCCGGACAAGACGCTGGAAGAGCTCGACGAGATCTGCGGCAAGTACCGCATTTCCGGCCTGCCCGTCGTCGATGAGAACAATGTGCTCGTCGGCATCGTGACCAACCGCGACCTGCGCTTCGTCACCCGCAGCGAATTCCCCACACGCACCGTCGCCGAGACGATGACGAAGATGCCGCTGGTCACCGCGCCCGTCGGCGTGGCCGCCGAGAAGGCCTTCGAGCTGCTCGCCGAGCACAAGGTCGAGAAGCTGCCTCTCGTCGATGACAACAACGTCATCCGGGGCCTCATCACCGTCAAGGACTTCGTCAAGACCGAGGAATACCCGCTGGCCACCAAGGACGACGAAGGTCGCCTGCGCGTCGGTGCCGCCGTCGGGTTCTACGGCGACGCCTACGAGCGTGCCGGAATGCTCGCCGAGGCGGGCGCCGACGTCCTCGTCGTCGACACCGCGAACGGCCACGCTCGCGGAGTCACCGACATGATCAGGAAGATCAAGTCCGACCCGGCGTTCTCCGCCGTGCAGATCATCGGCGGAAACGTCGCTACGAAGGAAGGCGCGCAGGCGCTCGTCGAGGCCGGAGTCGACGCCGTCAAGGTCGGCGTGGGACCCGGATCGATCTGCACCACCCGCGTCGTCGCCGGTGTCGGCGTCCCGCAGGTCACCGCCGTCCACCTCGCCGCTCAGGCCGCCCGAGCCGCCGGCGTCCCGGTCATCGCCGACGGCGGACTCCAGTACTCCGGTGACATCGGCAAGGCGCTGGTCGCCGGTGCCGACACCGTCATGCTCGGATCCCTGCTGGCCGGGTGCAACGAGTCGCCGGGCGAACTCATCTTCGTCAACGGCAAGCAGTACAAGGCCTACCGTGGCATGGGCTCGCTGGGCGCGATGGCTCCGCGCAAGGGCAAGTCGTATTCGAAGGACCGCTACTTCCAGGCCGATATCGCCACCGACACCGACCTCATCCCCGAGGGCATCGAAGGTCGTGTCGCCTATCGCGGTCACCTCAAGCAGGTCGCCCACCAGCTCACCGGAGGTCTGCGCCAGACGATGTTCTACGTCGGCGCCCGCACCGTTGACGAGCTCAAGGCCAAGGGCAAGTTCGTCCGTCTGACCACGGCTGGGTTGAAGGAAAGTCACCCGCACGATATCCAGATGACCGTCGAGGCCCCGAACTACGTCGTGAAGTGAGGTCGTGAGGTCCCCCGAAGGAGGGGTCTCTGGTCGATGGGAAGCCGCAGTTTCCGCATGTGCGCGGAGGCTGCGGCTTTTTTGTGCGTCTGCGAATGCGCGGGGGTTGCGGCTTTTTCGTGCGTTCGCGAGTGCGCGGCATTTCTAGGTCAGCATCGGATACTGTCTGACCGAAAGTAGGTCAGCATCGGATACTTTTCCGGCGACAGAAGTATCCGATGGTGACCTAAGTTTGCTTAGGCGGAGGGGCGAAGGTGGGGTACCGGACGATCCGTGCGGGATTCTGTGCTGAGACCCCGCACGGGGCGTCCGGAACTCAGCGAGCGTGGTGCCTCGCACTTGCCGTTCCTCTCTCCTTGCGCAGAGCTTCGGGCCGAGGCGCAGGCTCTTCTCCTTGCGCAGAGCAGCGGGTCGAGGCACAGACTCTCGTAGACTGACTAAATGTCGTTGAGCCGCAGCTTCCGAGTGCTGTGGGGAGCCAATGCACTCTCGAATCTCGCGGATGGCCTGGCCTTTGTCTCGATGCCCCTGCTCGCTGCGTCATTCACCGATGACCCGCGAAGCATCGCTGGTTTGGCTACCCTCTATGCGATCGTCCGCCTCTTCGTCGCATTGCCTATCGGTGTTGTCGTGGATCGACTTGAACGCCGGAAACTGATCGTCGTTGCCAATCTTCTGCGGGGACTCGCGCTGCTGGGATTCGCGCTCTCATTGCAGTTCGGGCTGTCGTCACTTGTCGCGCTCTACCTTGCCATGGCGGTGGTGGCCGCTTTGGAGAGCACTGC
Organism: Brevibacterium sp. VCM10; assembly: GCF_000583215.1. Lineage (NCBI taxonomy): Bacteria > Bacillati > Actinomycetota > Actinomycetes > Micrococcales > Brevibacteriaceae > Brevibacterium > Brevibacterium sp. VCM10. The sequence continues at coordinate 38,878 of NZ_JAJB01000008.1, read as the reverse complement.
GGACAACGCTGCCGTCGCAATCCTGCCGTCGCTGGTCGACCGTGGAAGATTGGAGGCAGCAAATGGAAGAATCGCCGCTGCGCAACTCGTCGCCGATGAATTCGTAGGACCTCCGTTAGGAGGACTTCTCATTGCGATCGCAGCGTCAGCGCCGGTCTTCGCAATGGGAGGACTGTGGTCAGCAGCGGGTCTGATCGCTTTGGCTCTGCCCGCCCGCCGGGCCCGACGCGAACACGACCTGTCGTCACAGCAGCGGATCGCCGGGAGCTTCCCCTCGCCCATGGAGATGTACCGCGAATCCATGGACGGCCTTGCGTGGCTGGCTCGTCACAAACTCGTCGGTGGGCTTGCTCTGATCGGTGCCCTAGCCAGTATCGGATACATGCTGGCGTTTTCGATCCTCGTGCTGATCGCCCGAGACCGGCTCGGACTCGGTGAGACAGCCTATGGTTTCCTCCTCGCGTTCTCCGCACTCGGCGGTCTCCTCGCAACCTTTGCAGCACCCGCACTGCGACGCCGACTGGGCGCGAAACGGACCATCGCCGCGAGTCTTCTGCTCGGAGCGCTATCGCTGGGTGGGCTCACATTCACAACAGACCCGCTGATCGCAGGAGCCCTATTGGCCGTCTACATCTTCCACGCGGTCGTATGGAACATCTGCTCGACTTCGCTCCGCCAGAGGCTCGTGCCCGATTCGCTGCTGGGAAAGGTCGGCGGCGCGACTCGCGTCATGGGGCTGTCCGGACTTGCCATCGGCTCCTTGGCGGGAGGCCTTCTGGGCACAATCAGCCTGATGATTCCTGTGGCCACAGCCTCTGGAGTCTTCGTGATCTGCACGGTCCTGGCGGCGGTGCTGATCGACGACGAATCGTTCTGTGAGGATTGATCCAGGCGCCCAACGAGCGGCAGATCTAGGTCAGCATCGGATACGTTCCGACCGAAAGTAGGTCAGCACGCGGGGCATCGGATACTTTCCGACCGAAAGCAGGTCAGCATCGGATACTTTCCGGCGACAAAAGTATCCGATAGCGACCCATATTTGCTGTGGCGAAGCGGTAAAGGCCGAGTTCCGGACGATTTGTGCGGAATTTTGCCTCGGGACTCCGCACGGGGCGTCCGGAACTCGGGAGCCGGATCCGCCCGGAACGTCTCACGATGTTGGACAACACACCTGAATGTGACGAAGGCCACTCAGCGCTTTTCGGCCCGATGCACCCGTAGTGCGAACAGCCTCCTTGCCGCATAAAACCTGGGCGCGGGCACGGTCTTGCCCGACGGATGCGCGACGCCCGTAGTTGTCGGAACGGCGAAGACTCTCTTCGCCAGCCCGGAAAGTTAGGGTAGGTTTCCCTAACGCGAGCCGCGCCTTGCGGTGCGCATCATCGAAGGAGGAAACCTCACAGTGACGACTTCTCTGCTCTATGACACCGAAGCGACACCCACCTCAGCACCCCTTCAGACCCCCGAAATCCCCCACCCGGATGCCGTTGGCACCGTCAGCGATCATGACGCCCACACCGATGCCCTCCTCGGCGCCCACAGCGCAGGCGATTACACATCGCTCATGCATGACGTCGTCGACATCCTCGGCGAACGGTTCCGCACCACCGAGCGGGCCGCCTCGGCGAAGGATCGCTCCGGACTCCAGGCCGCCGTCGATGCCGTCGACCTCGACACCGCAGGCGTCGGCAACGCCGAAGCCCTGCGCGAGGTCGACGCCCTCTACGCCGACAATGCCGTGTGGTTCCACCATCCCAGCTACGTTGCCCACCTCAACTGCCCGGTCGCCGTATCCGCCGTCGCCGCCGAGGCAATGCTCGCCGCCATCAACACCTCGGTCGACACCTACGACCAATCCGAGGTCGCCACCCTCATGGAACGCCGCCTCATCGACTGGACCTGCGGCCACCTCGGCTTCGTCGGCGGCGACGGAATCTTCACCTCCGGAGGCACCCAGTCGAATCTCCAGGCACTTTTCCTCGCCCGCGAAAACGTCCTCGCCGAGGTGGCAGGACACTATGAGACCGAACCTCGCCGAGGCGGCCCTGGCCTGGGCGCGCCCACCCGTCGTGATCTGCTGCCTGGGCTGCGGATCCTTGCCACCGACCAGGCCCACTTCTCCGTGTCCCGCGCGGCATTCCTCCTCGGCCTCGACGCCGAGGCGGTCGTGACCGTCCCGACCGACGAGTCCGGCCGCATGGATGTCGAAGCCCTCAACGCCAGCCTGCTCGCCATCGAGGCGAACGACCAGATCCCCATGGCCGTCGTCGCCACCGCCGGCACCACCGACCGCGGCGTCATCGACCCGCTCGAGACCATCGCCGAGGTCTGCGCAGCAGCGAACGTGTGGCTGCACGTCGACGCCGCATACGGCGGCGGACTGCTCTGGGCCCCGGCTCGCGCCCACCTGCTCGACGGGATCTCGAAGGCCACCTCGGTGACCATTGACTTCCATAAGACGTTCTTCCAGCCGGTGTCCTCCTCGGCCCTGCTCATCAGGGACGCAAGCCTGTTCGCACCGACGATCCACCACCACGACTACCTCAACCCCGAAGCCGAAGCGCACAAAGCCGACGCCGAACCGAACCAGGTCGACAAGTCCCTGCAGACCACCCGCCGCTTCGACGCGCTCAAGCTCTGGACGACGCTGCGCGCCCGCGGGGCACGCGAGATCGGATCGATGCTCGACACCGTCTGCGACCTCGCGACCGACGTCCGGGAGCTGCTCGAGGCCCAGGCGGACTTCGAGGTGCTCGGCGCCTCGGACCTGTCCACGGTGCTGTTCCGCTTCGCCCCGGCGACCGCGGACCCGGCCACCTGCGACGAACTCGTCCCGCTCATCCGTCGAGTCCTCTTCCGCTCCGGCCGCGCGGCCATCGCCCGCACCGTCATCGACGGAACGCCGTGGCTCAAACTCACCCTGCTCAACCCCGACACCAGCATCGATGACGTCACCGCCGTGCTCGACCTCGTCCGTGCCACAGGGCACGGCATCCTCGCCGGCCGAGATCTCGAGGACGCCGCAACCGAAGGAGGCGCAGCATGAGCGCAGATTCCACGCCCATCCATGACATCCTCGGCGTCGGGATCGGCCCGTTCGGACTCGGCCTGGCCGCACTGTCGGAACCGCTCGACGACGTCGACGCGATCTTCGTCGACCAGCGCTCCGAATTCCGCTGGCACCCGGGCATGATGATCGAAGGCTCGACCATCCAGGTGCCGTTCCTCGCCGACCTCGTCACCATGGCCGACCCCACCTCCCCGTACTCGTTCCTCAACTTCCTCAAAGAGCGCCGGCGGCTCTACCCGTTCTACATCCGCGAATCGTTCTACCCCCTGCGCGCCGAATTCGACGAATACTGCCGCTGGGTTTCCGCCCAGTTGGATTCGCTGCGGTGGAACCGTCGCGTCGTGTCCGTGACCAGGGAGGACGGTGTGTTCACCGCCCTCGCCGAGGTGGCCGACGACTCCGGTTCGATTGTGGGCACCGAGACCTACCGCGCCCGGCATCTCGTGCTCGGCGTGGGAACAAAGCCCGTACTGCCACCTGCGCTGCAGGGGCTCGAGGGCGATGCCGGCGCTGGTGCGTCCGGCCCGGGCCCGGACGGTGCCGCCGGCTTGCCCGCTGCCGGGCCGCTCATCCACACCGCCGACTACCTCGAGAACCGGGAGGCGCTGCTCGACTCGGGGGCGATCACGATCGTCGGCAGCGGCCAGTCCGCCGCCGAGATCTACCGTGACCTCATCGACGACGCCGAAGACCGAGGCATACGCCTCGACTGGGTGACCCGGTCGCCGCGGTTCTTCCCGATGGAGTACACGAAGCTCACCCTTGAGATGACCTCCCCGGAGTACACCGACCACTTCCGTGCCCTGCCCGAGGAACTGCGCGAACGAGTCGGCCGGGAACAGCGCACCCTGTACAAGGGCATCTCCGCCGACCTCGTCGAAGACATCCACGACACTCTCTACCGACTCAGCCGCGGCGGGCGAGAACTGCTGACGAACCTCATCTCCGAAGCCGAACTCGTCACCGCCGAGATCGACCCGATCAGCGGCGAATACCTGCTCGGGTTCCGCAATACGGCACTGGGAAAGACCTTCATCAGGCGGTCCGGATCGGTCGTCGCCGCCACCGGATACAAACCGCAGGTGCCGGGCTTCCTCAGCCCTCTCGGTGACGAGATCCGCCTGGACTCCCGGGGCCGCCTCGACGTCAGCCGCCACTACACGATCAACGACGAAGGCACGATCCATGTCGTCGGCGGCGAAGAGCACACCCACGGCGTGACCGCCCCCGACCTCGGCTTCGGCCCGTGGCGGGCCTCGGTGGTGCTGGCCGCAGTGACCGGCCGGGAACCCTATCCGATCGAACGGACCATCGCCTTCCAGACCTTCGGGATTCCGGCCGACGAATCCGATGCCGTCCCCGATGCCGCCTTCGCACTCGAGAACTCCAAGGAGATGTCGCACGCATGACCACCGAACTCATCACCAGCCTGACCACCACCGAGGCGGACGAAACCGACCCGACCGATGCTGCGGTTGGTGCGAACGCCACCAGTACGCGCACGGACCGCAGTTCGGACGTGAAGCTCACGGCCGCCTCGGCGACAGTGACCATCCGTCCGCTCGACGTCGATCGGGACACCGCTCGGATCCACGAGTGGCTCACCCATCCGCGCGCCCACTACTGGATGATGACCGACCTCGACGAGAACGAGGTGCGGACCTACTTGGAGGGCATTCGCGACTCCGCGGACGACTCCGGTTGGGTCGGCTCCGTCGACGGCATCGACTGCTTCTACGTCGAGACTTACACCCCCGACAGCCTCATCCCGCGAAACGTCCTGGCCACCGGCGAGGGCGATATCGGGATGCACCTGCTCGTCGCACCGCCGGCAGGACCCGCCGTACACGGCCTCACCGACCGCATCATGGCCGAGGTCATCGACTTCTGCCTGAAGCCGGTTGACCAGGGAGGACGCGGCGCCGAGCGCGTCGTCGTCGAACCCGATGCCAGGAACGACGCGATCATCGAGAAGAACCGCGCCGCCGGTTTCACCCCCATCACCGAGGCGACCATCATGATGGGCGAGATCGAGAAACTGGCGCTCGTCAGCGTGTGCACTCGCGTAGATTTCGAGGCCAGCGCGCTGGCTCCGTTCGTCGGAGGCGCAGCTCGGGAGACGCGCGCGGCTGAAACCGGGGAACCGGACAGAGACCAGCGGTCCACCATGTCTCGCACGGGTCGGACGTCGTCAATGCCACCGACTCCGTATGCCCACCTCAACGGCGATGCGTTCGCCGTCGTGCAGCGCCACCTCGTCGCCAAAGCCCTGTCCGAATTCGCCCACGAACGACTCATCGCACCGGTGAGCGTCGGGGCGGGGAAGGGAGTCCTCGTGGACGGCGCCGCCGATGCGAATGGGGGAGCCGCCTCGGCGAATGGCGAGGGCCGGACCTGGGAACTGAGCATCGACAGGGCCAGCCGATACACGTTCACCGCGCGGGTGCTGCCGCTCGAGCACTGGGTGATCGACGAAGCGAGCATCACCCGGTGGCGTGACGGATCCGAGGTTCCGCTCGACGCACAGGAACTCGTCGTCGAACTCCAGGACGAACTCGCCATCCCCGAGGACCTCATCTCCACCTACCTCGAGGAGCTCGCGTCGACCCTGGCCGGGGCCGCGTTCAAACTCGAGGACTCTCGGGCCGGGCGCAGACCCGATGCACGGGCACTCGTTGACGCGGATTTCCAGACCACCGAGGCGGCCATGACTGAGGGCCATCCCGGGTTCCTCGCGAACAACGGTCGCATCGGCTTCGGCCTCAGCGACTTCCGCAAGTGGGCACCGGAGAACGGACAGCTCAACCGCATCGAATGGGTGGCGGTGAGGCGTGAACTCAGCCATCTGTCCTTAGGTGTCGGACTCGATGAGGAGAGCCACTTCGGTGAGGCTCTCAGCGAAGCCGAACGGGATCTCTTCGGTACCCGGATCCGGGCGGCGGGACAGGATCCTGCTGACTTCCATCTCATGCCGATCCATCCCTGGCAGGCCGACCACCGACTGGCGATCACCTTCGCTGCGGACATCGCTCGCGGCGACCTGCTGCCGCTCGGGGAGGGACTCGATAAGCATCAGGCGCAGCAGTCTCTGCGCACGTTCTTCAACCATTCGCGGACCGGCGCCCCGTATGTCAAGGTCGCGCTCGCCGTGCAGAACATGGGATTCCTGCGCGGGCTGTCGCCGAAGTACATGCGCGACACCCCGGCCATCAACGACTGGGTCGCGGGCTTGGTGGGATCCGACCCCGCCTTCGCCGAGGCGGGATTCCGAGTGCTGCGGGAGCGTGCCGCGCTTGGCTACACCGGGGACGTCTACCACCGGACGAAGGAGACGAATCCGCATCGGAAGATGCTCGCGGCCCTCTGGCGGGAGAACCCCGTTTCGCGTATCGAACCAGGTCAGAAGCTCATCACCATGGCCGCTCTGCTGCACCGGGACCATCATGGGGTGTCGCTGGCGGGTGAGCTCATCAGCGCATCCGGTCTGAGTGCCGGGGCGTGGCTGCGCAGCTACCTCCGGGCCTACCTGAAACCGCTCGTCCATGCGCTGCTCGCGCACGATCTCGTATTCATGCCGCACGGGGAGAACCTCATCCTCGTCCTCGACGGGCATGTGGTGACCGGGGCATTCATGAAGGACATCGGTGAGGAAGTCGCCGTGCTCGGCCACCGCGAACTGCCCGCCGATGTCGAACGCATTCGCGCCGTGGTGTCGGGGGAGGAGAAGGCATTGTCGGTCTTCACCGACATGTTCGACGGGGTCCTGCGGCACCTGTCGGGCATCCTCGACGCCGATGGACTGCTGCCTGCTGACAGGTTCTGGGCGATTGTCGGTGAGGTGCTTGATGAGTACGAAGCCGAACACCCGGCTGCGGGCCGCGGTGTCAGCGGAGACGTCGATCTGCGTGCCGACCACTTCGCTCATTCGTGCCTCAACCGGCTGCAGCTGAAGAACACGAAGCAGATGGTCGACATCGGCAACCAAGCAGAATCACTGCTCTACGCGGGCACGATGCCCAACCCCGTGGCTCGCAGAGGCGGCCTGACAGTCACCTCGCCGACCGCTCGCCCCAGCGCCGACCGCTCGCCGCATAACTTGATACAGCGACGGCAACTCGAGCGGTCGGTGAAGGAGGACTGGGCTAGAGCGTGCGCTCGCCGCTGAGCTGAGCGGTCGGTGAACCGACGAACAACCTCGCCGAGGCGGGACTCCTGAAACGAGTCCCGCCTCGGCGAGTACCATTCACAGTGAAAGCGACCTTGACTGCACCGCTGACCAGAGAAGAGCATGCGATGACACCCGAGCAGACTTCACTCGTCGAACGAACCCGTGCGCTCATTCCCGGAGAGTCCGTGGTCCGAGAGGTCTCGATGTTCGGCGGCCGCGCGGTCATGGTCAACGAGAAGATGATCGTCAGCGCTGGTAAGACGGGCGATCTGCTGGTGCGAGTCGATGCCGCTCGGCACGACGAGCTCCTCAAGCGACCGGATGCGGCCCAAGCCGAGATGGGAACCGGGCGAAACATGGGGCCGGGATGGATCAACGTGAGCGCAGAGTCTGTCCGTGATGACGAACAGCTGGCATTCTGGATCGAGACCGCCATGGACTTCAACCGGGCAGTGACGAGCCTGCCGGACTGATCCCGGGGACCGTTGACGCGGCCGCTATCTGCCGACCGCTCACCTCAGCGACACTGCAGCGAGCTATGCGGCGCGCGGTCGGCGCGGACTTGAGCGGTCGATGCGATGCGACCGAGCCGATGTGTGCGGTCGGCGCTGAGTTGAGCGGTGGGTGAGGCGCCGAAGTCCGAACACCGCAATCGCCGAGGTGGGGCTTCGCAACGGAGCCCCACCTCGGCGAGTGCGTTCATCCTTCACCTCAGCGGTTAGTATCATTCCAACGGTTGCCTGCGCATCGCTGCGCAGAGTCACGAATCGGTCCTCAGACTCAAAGGTGCGCACATGGCGAAGCAGAACGATCGGCCGACCCTGGCCACGGTCGCTGCCCGCGCCGGTGTGAGCATCAAGACGGCCTCCCGCGTCCTCAACGGCGAAAAGCACGTTGCCGCTTCGACCGCAGAGAAGGTCGAAGCCGCCGCCGAAGAGCTCGGATTCCGACTCAACCCCACGGCCCGGCGCTTGCGTGCCGGAGGCCGCTCACCCTATATCGGCGTGGTCCTCTCCGACGCCGGGGACGCCTTCCAGGCCCGTGCCTTCGCCGCCGTGGAAGCCGAACTCGCAGCCGTCGACCTGCGCCCTGTGGTGACCGTGGTCGGTGACGATCCCGACCGGGAGGAAGCCTTCCTCGACGAATGCCTCGCCAACGATCTGACCGGGATCATCGTCATCCGCGCCCACCCCGAGGCGGCCGAGACCTACGCACGAGCCGCCTCGGCGCCGGGCACCCGAATCGTCTCCCTCGACCCGGCGGTCGACAGTCCCGGCATCAGCATCGTCGCAGGTGATGACCGTGAAGCGGGACGCCTCGCGGCCGAGCAGCTGCTCGCACACGGACATATGGCACTCGGCGTCATCGGAGATCAATCGCCCAGCCTCATCACCACCCGCCGCCTGCAGGGAATCCAGGATGCCGTCGCCGGCCGTCGCGGCGTCGGCTGGCGCGCCTATATGCGCGAAGACGCCCACGACGAAGCCAGCGCAAAGAACGTCGTCGCCGCCTGGCTCGGCTCCCGCAGCGCCCCCGGTGCCCTCATCACCCTCTCGGCCACGCTCACGCAGGGCGCCATCGATGCCTGCCGCCGCCTCGGCGAATGGCCGGCCCTGGTGGGCATCGACGATTTCCCCACGGCCGAACTCCTCGACGTCACCGTCGTCGATCGCAACGTCGAGTCCCTTGCCGCCGAGGCGGTCCGCAGGCTCCGGGCCGGTGCGGAACCCAGCGGTGCCGGGGTGGGTGAAGGTCGCCTCGGTGAGGGAAACGGCCCGATCGCGGCGGAGGCGATGGGGCATGGTCGTGTCGACGACAGCGTGCCCGATTTCGACAACGCGCTGTGCGTCATCGCTCGTGGCAGCGGTGAAGAGCCGCCCGACACTCGCTGAGAACTTTTGCGAAAACAGTTGACAGCAGGCGGTCTTCAGCGAATCATATTCAACAGCCTGACAACGTTGTCAGATTGATTGAAAGGTTCACAATGAGGCATAACCTTAAGTCCCACAAGAAGCTGGCGCTCTTCGGCGCCTCGGTCGCGATCGGCGCTCTGGCGCTCAGCGGCTGCGGCAATCAGAAAGGGCAGGGAAACGACGAGGCGGACAGCGGATCCGGCGGCGACGGAGACGTCACGATCGCACTGCTGCTGCCCGAGTCGAAGACCACCAGATACGAGTCGCTCGACAAGCCGAACTTCGAGAAGTACGTCGCCGAGGCCAACCCCGACGCCAAGGTCGAATACCGCAATGCCAACCAGGACGCGACCCAGCAGCAGCAGCAGTTCGAAGCGGCCGTGACCGAAGGCGTCGACGCCATCGTGCTCGACCCCGTCGACGCCTCCGCGGTCGCCTCGGCGCTGTCGAAGGCCGAAGCCAAGAAGATCCCGGTCATCGCTTACGACCGCTTCTTCGAGGGCGCGGACTACTACACCTCGTTCGATAACAAGAAGATCGGCAACCTGCAGGGCCAGGCCGTCCTCGACGGACTCAAGGACACCGGAGTCGATCCGAAGTCGGGACCGGTGTGGATGGTCAACGGCGACCCGAAGGACCCGAACGCCGCAGACTTCAAGGCCGGCGCCGAGGAGACCCTCAAGGGTGCAGGCGTCGATATCGCTGCCAGCCATGACACCCTCGACTGGAACCCCGACGACGCCCGCCAGTGGGTCGAAGGTCAGCTGCAGGGGAAGGGTGAGAAGCCGATCGCCATCTACGCGGCCAACGACGGCACCGCCGGCGGCGTCATCGCCGCGACGAAGAAGGCCAAGGTCGAAACCGTGGTGACCGGCCAGGACGCTGAGGTCGACGGTCTGCAGAACATCCTCAAGGGTGATCAGTTCGCCACGATCTACAAGTCGATCCCACCGCAGGCGGAGTTCGCTGCCAAGGCCGCTGTGGCTCTGGCTGCGGGCGAGGACGTCGAAGCGAGCACGACCTACAAAGACACCCCGACGGACTTCGTCGAGGCCAAGGTCGTGACCAAGGACAACATCAAGGACATCGTCGGCGACCAGATCAAGGCCTCTGATATCTGCACGAGCAAGGTGGAGAAGCTCTGTGCCGATGCCGGCGTGAAGTGAGCACGTGTGCGCTCACGATCTGATGCGACCGACCTCGAGCCGGCGACCATCACCGGTCGCCGGCTGCCGGGGTCAACGACTGCGACAAGTAGGAACAGATGACACCAGAGACACCTGAACCGGCATCCGCAGCGACGCGGACGCCGGGCAGCGACAGCGAGCCGGTGCTCGAACTGCGCGGAATCAACAAGCGATTCGGTGCCGTTCAGGCACTGACCGACATCAATCTCAGCGTCGGCCGCGGCGAGGTCGTCGGCCTTGTCGGCGACAACGGCGCCGGCAAATCGACGCTGATCAAGGTCATCGCCGGAGTCCATGCCGCCGATGAGGGCGAGCTCATCATGAACGGAATGGCGCAGAGGTTCTCCTCCCCGAAGGACGCGCAGAGGGCCGGAGTGGCCACCGTGTTCCAAGACTTGGCCCTGTGCGAGAACCTCGACGTCGTCGCCAACCTCTTCCTCGGACATGAGAAGACCCGCGGCGGAGTGCTCGACGAGGTGTCCATGGAGGCCAAATCCTGGGAGCTGCTGCGCAGTCTGTCAGCGAAGATCCCGAGCGTGCGAGTGCCGATCGCGGCCCTGTCCGGCGGTCAGCGTCAGACCGTCGCGATCGCTCGCTCGCTGCTGGGCGAACCCTCCCTGGTCATGCTCGACGAGCCGACGGCGGCGCTCGGTGTCGCCCAGACGGCCGAGGTGCTCAACCTCATCGAACGGCTGAAGGAACGTGACCTCGGGGTGCTGCTCGTCAGCCACAATATGGCTGACGTGCAGGCTGTGTGCGAGCGGGTGCACGTGCTGCGCTTGGGCAAGGACGCCGGTGACTTCCCTGGCGACGAACGCACGGACGTGCTCGTGGCCGCGATCACCGGGGCCAGCGACAACGTCGTGACCAAGCGTGCGGCACGGAGGGGTGAGCGTCGATGACCCGCAATTCCTTCATCACCGACGAACGGATTACTCACGAAGGCGTCGTCGGAACGTTCCTGCGACGGGTCAAAGAGGGCCAGCTCGGATCGTTCCCGGTCATCTTCGCCCTCATCGTCATCGTCATCGTCTTCCAGACGGCCGACTCGAACTTCATCTCTCCGGCCAACCTCGTCAACCTCTCCACCCAGGTCGCATTCCTCGCGATACTTGCCCTGGGCATCAACCTCATCCTGCTCCTCGGCGAGATCGACCTCTCCCTGGCGCAGTTGGGCGGATTGGCCGCCTCGCTGCTCGGTGTTCTGGTGGTGAGGCAAGGTGTGCCGCCGGCCCTGGCGCTGGTCATCATGCTGCTGCTCGGCCTGGTCGTCGGTGCGATCCAGGGCTGGTTCTTCGCCGTCGTCGGCATCCCGGCGTTCGTGGTGACCCTGGCCGGCTTGCTCGCGTTCACCGGCCTGACGCTGACAACCCTGGGTACGCAGAAGAACCTGTCGATGTCGGACACCTTCGCCTTCGACTTCGCGAGCTTCTATTTCCCGGCGATCTGGGCCTATGTCTTCGGTGCGATCGCGATCATCGGATTCGGCGTCGGCATCATCTATTCGAAGTTGCGCCGCCACCGGGAGGGTCTCAGCGCTCCGAGCTGGACTTCGGTGACCGTGAGGATCGTCCTGCTGGCCGCGATCGTGTTCGGCTTCCTCATCCTCGTCAATCAGGACTTCGGTCTGGCGATGCCGTTCTTCCTCATGATCGTCATCGCGATCATCATCGACCTCGTGCTGCGCAAGACCCGTTATGGTCGTTCGATCTACGCCGTCGGCGGCAAGGTCGAAGCCGCCCGACGTGCCGGCATCCGCGTGACCTGGGTGCGCATCAGCGTGTTCATGGCTGCCGGAGTGCTGGCCGCTCTGTTCGGATTCATCAAGACCGGAGTGACGACGAACGCGGGATCGACGCTGGTGAGCACGCAGGACCTGCTCAACGCGATCGCTGCGGCCGTCATCGGCGGCACCTCGCTGTTCGGTGGTCGCGGAACCGCCTGGGCGGCAGTGCTCGGCGCACTGGTCGTCGGCGCGATCAACAACGGTCTCTACCTCATCGGCTTCAACTCCGATGCACAGCAGATCATCACCGCGCTCGTCTTGCTCACCGCCGTAGTCATCGATGCGCTCAGCCGCCGCGGCCAGAGGTACGTCGGGCGGGGGTAGTGCCGGGTCGGCGGCACAGGGGCGTCCGCTCAACGCTGAGCGCTCAAGCTGTCGTCGACCGCTCGGTTCCGCAAGAGCTCCCTCTGCCGACCGCTCGCCTGAGCGTCGAGCGCGCAATGCACAGCTTGATACAGCGACGTCAAGTCGAGCGGTCGGCACTGAGCATCCAAGGAGTCGCCGTGCCTCAGCCGGGCTGATACAGTCGGAGCCAATGACATGGGGTGCCTCATGAAGATCCGTTCGCACCGAAGAGCTGCGCACGGAGGACACCGAGGCTGAGAGAACACCCATCGAACCTGATCTGGGCCATACTAGCGAAGGGATCGTCATGGTTGACTTCGACCTGCGTTCTGCGAATGCGCGACTGCGCGCAAGCAATCCACTCATCCAATGCATCACGAACACCGTCGTGCAGCAGTTCAGCGCGAACGTGCTCCTGGCTGTCGGCGCCTCCCCGGCGATGCTCGACCACGAAGCCGACGCCGGACAGTTCGCCGGCATCGCCAGCGGAGTCCTCGTCAACTTCGGCACCGCCTCCAACCATCAGCTGCTCGCCGCCGATGCCGCCATCGACGTCGCCAACGCCGCCGGCAAACCCTGGGTCCTCGACCCCGTGAGCGTCGGCGCCGTCGACTTCCGCACCTCCCGCATCCGCCGCGCCGCCGCCGATCACCCCACCGCCATCCGCGGCAATGCCTCCGAGATCGCAGCTCTCGCCGGAGTCGGACTCGGCGGTCGCGGCGTCGACTCCACCGATGAAGTCGATGCCGTCCTCCCCGCCGCCGCAAAGCTGGCCAGGGAAACCGGGGCCATCGTCGCCGTGTCCGGACCCACCGATGCCGTCGTCGCCCATATCGACGGCACCGACCACGTCGCCCGCATCACCGGCGGACATGAGTTCATGCCGCTGGTCATCGGCACCGGGTGCTCTCTCGGCGCCGTCACCGTCGCCTACCTGGCTGCCGCCCGGGCAGGACTGGCCGACCCCGACGCCGATGCCTCGGCCGTCAACGCCACGAACGGGTCCGGGGACGGTGGGGCCGCCTCGGCGAGGTTCGAAGCCGTCGTCGCCGCCCACGCGCACTTCGCGGTCGCCGGCGAACTCGCCGCCGACGGCGCGAAGGGGCCGGGCAGCTACTCGGTGAACTTCCTCGACGCACTCCACGCCGTCGACGGTGACCGACTCGCACAGGCGAGAATCAGCCTCGACACGCTCACCACTGTCAGCGATACCGCCAACGAAGGCGTCCAGGCATGACCGCCGGATCCGCCCACATCGCTGACACCCCGGACCGCGCCGCCGCCCACATCGCTGACACCCCGGACCGCGCCGCCGCCCACATCGCTGACAACCCGAACGGCGCCGCCGCTAACCGCGCCGCCGTGACCGACCGCTTCGCCGGAATCGACACGCGCCTCTACCTCGTCACCGACTCCGCGCAATGCGAAACCGCCGGCCGCACCGTCGCCGAGACCGTGCAGGCCGCCGTCGCCGGGGGAGTGGGCATCGTCCAGGTCCGCGACAAGGACATCGACGACGCCGGCTTCTACTCGCTCACCCGCCAGGTCATCGCCGCCGTCGACGCCGCCACCCGCGACACCGACCGCACGGTCCCCGTCGTCCTCAACGACCGCGTCGAGGTGGCCCGCCGCCTCATCGACGAAGGCGAGACCGTGCACATCCACGTCGGCCAAACCGATGCCACCGTCGCCGAGGTGCGCGCCGCCCTGGGTGCGGCACCGCTCATCGGTCTCTCGGCCGCGAACAGCGACGAATTCGCCGCCGCCCGCAACTCCGGAGTCGTCGACCTCGTCGGCATCGGACCGGTCTATGACACCTCCACAAAAGCCGACGCCCCCGACGGCATCGGACCGGAGCGCCTCGGCGAGCTGGCGGCAGAAGCCGGCCTCCCCGCCGTCGCCATCGGCGGCATCACCGCCGACCGTGCCCCCGACCTGCACGGACGTGGACTGATCGGAATCTGTGTGGTCTCGGCGATCTGCCTGGCCGACGATCCGAAGTCGGCGGCCGAAGAGCTGCTGGCCGCTTTCACCGGGAGCGACCAGTGACGACCCGCCCGCCGATCACCTTGTCAATCGCCGGCACCGACCCCTCCGGCGGCGCCGGTATTCACGCCGACCTCAAGACCTTCACCGCGCGGAAGACCATGGGCACGACCGTCATTACCGCCCTCGTCGCGCAGAACACGCACGGGGTGTCGCGCGTCTATCCGATCGACGTCGATTTCGTCGCCGATCAGTTCGAGTCCGTGCTCGGCGACCTGCCCGTCGATGCGACGAAATCGGGGATGCTCGGCAGCCGTGACCTCGTCGAACTCGTCGTCGCCCGCGCCGCCGAAGGCCGGCTCGGCTTCTTCACCGTCGACCCGGTGATGATCGCGACCTCCGGCCATCGCCTCCTCGAGGCCGATGCCGTCGACGCCGTGCGCACCCACCTGCTGCCCGTCGCCGACCTCATCACCCCCAACCTCCCCGAGGCGGCCCTGCTCATCAGCGATGACGAACCCGAAGCGCAGACGACCGAAGCCATGCGTGACCAGGCCGGGCGCCTGCTCGAGCGGGGGCCCGGAGCGGTCCTGCTCAAGGGCGGACACGGCAGCGATGACGAGGTCATCGACATCCTCGCCACGAGCGACGGTCAGGTCCGGGAGTTCACCCACCCCCGCGTGACGACGATGAACACGCACGGAACAGGGTGCACTCTCTCGGCTGCGATCACCGCCGAGGTGGCCGTCCTCGGCCGTGAACGCGCAGCTGCCGCCGGGGGACCTGCCGATCCGGCGGCCCCGACCGGGAAAGATCGGTCACGCGCGGCGATCGGGTCCGACCTCCTCGGCGAGGCTGTCGGCAATGCCCTCGATTTTCTCGCTCGCGCCCTGAACTCGGCTGCGGACTGGCAGCTGAGTCTGGATCCGGAGGGCGCCCACGGACCCGTCGACCACCAGGTCGACGTCGTCCGCGGTCGACCGGCCTGAGGTATCCATCCCGCCTGACCACCACCTCACCGGAACCGCCAACTCACTCGAACCACCACGTCATACGAATCACCATGTCACACGAGCACAAAGGAGTTCCCATGACCGTCACCTTTAC
Organism: Brevibacterium sp. VCM10; assembly: GCF_000583215.1. Lineage (NCBI taxonomy): Bacteria > Bacillati > Actinomycetota > Actinomycetes > Micrococcales > Brevibacteriaceae > Brevibacterium > Brevibacterium sp. VCM10. The sequence continues at coordinate 23,316 of NZ_JAJB01000008.1, read as the reverse complement.
CGCCGGCCCACTGACCACCCAGCTGTGGGACCGCGTTCGCCCCATCATCAAGCAGATCGAAGAGCTGCCGTTCCTCGCCCAGCTCGCCGACGGCAGCCTCGATCCGAAGGCCTTCGTCAATTACATCTCGCAGGACAGCCTCTACCTGAACGGATATGCCAAGGCCATGTCGTTCCTGGCCGCGAAGACCGTCGACCGTGACGAATCCCGATTCTGGGCCGGATCTGCCGCCGAGGCGATCACCGTCGAAGAGGAGATGCACGCAGAGCTGCTCGCCGACGCCCGACTCGCCTCGGCGCTGGAGGAGCTCACCGCGGAAGGCTCCCGATTCAAGGCCTCCCCGAACACGCTCGGCTACGTGTCCTTCCTCGTGGCCACGGCCGCCAGCCGTTCCTACGGCGAAGGCGTCGCCTCAGTGCTGCCCTGCTTCTGGGTGTACGCCCACATGGGCAAGGTGCTGATCGACCAGGCCGGCCAGATGTCCGATGACCACCCCTACCGCACCTGGGTGCAGACCTACGACTCACCGGAATTCGACGAATCGACCCGCCACGCCGTGCACATCCTCGAACAGGAACTCGCGAAGGCCCCGAGCGAGGAATCTGCCCGCATGCGAGCAGCCTTCGAACAGGCCTGCGTATACGAACTCCACTTCTGGGCGTCGGCCCACGCGATGCAGAACTGGGACGTCTCCGTGTTCCTGCCCCAAGAAGTCACCGTCTGATCCCGGGGAGCATCGGATCTCCTTCGGCGGGGTGGCCGCAGCCGACGACGTGGTCACCTCGGCGGGGTGAGTCTGCGGTAGAAGCGCCAGACGGCGAGTCCCGTGGCGACGAGGAAGACGGCCGTCGGCACGACGGTCAGCCATTCCGGCATCGTCGCCGAACGTGCTGTCTCCGCGATGATGACGAGGATGGCTGCGATGAGCAGTGCGGTGAGTCCGGCGGTGATGCGCAGGAGTTCCATGAGGCAGTCGACGAGGTAGGTCTTGTCGCCTCGCTCGATCCAATACTCCTTGTGTGGGGCATTGATGAGCGAGATCGGCAGCTTGGCAATCAACGGCCGGATCGACATGAGGGTGGGCAGGCCGAGCCCCACAGGCACGAAGATCCCCAGAAGTCCGGCTTTCGACGTCCAGTCATCGGGCTGACCGCCGGAATCGAAATGGGTGGCCACGGTGTCCGGGGCCTGCACCCAGAACCAGACGGAGAACCCGAGGAAGACGAGGATCGAGAGACACGCAAAGATGAGCGCGGCGGTTCCACTCGGTGGGTTCCGATGCGGTTGAGAAGGGGAAGGCATGTTGTCACTCTAACAACAGCTGTGCGCAACGGGCCTGCGGCGATCGTCCGGCAGGTTCGCTCCGACTGAGGCAACGGAGGTTCGCCCCGGCTGGGGCAGCAGAGCCTCAGGCTCGGGATGCGCCCGAGGGATCTTCCGGGTAGTGAGTGAGCGGTCCGAAGGATCCGAGCACATGCCAACCGCGGCGCAGGGCGGTCCAGAGGAGCACGTGATCGACCTCGATGAGGGGCACTCGGTCATGCTTCGGGCAGGCGTATCGTCCGATGACGAAGACGATCGTCGCGAACATCACTGCGATCATGAATAGAATCAGAAGATCCATGGCGGCCCCCTCACACCCTGAGACGAATGCTTCTCTTTCAGTCTCGCCCCAAAGTACCGAGAAAGATAGGGGTATCCCACCTGGTGAGCGCGAAGGTGATCAAAAGCACGCCCGAGTGAGACGAAGCTCGCTTCAGCGGCCTCAAAAGGCCTCAAAAGGCCTCAGGCGAAGCTCGTGGCCAGGCTCTCGGCGGCGGCGATGACGGACTGCGCGGCAGCGCGTCCCTGCTCGTCGGTGATCGAGGACGGGAAGGTGAAGCGCACACTCGTCTGCGCAACCTCGGCGGCGATCCCCAATGCCGTGAGCACATGCGAGGGCTCGTCGGAGCCGACCGCGCAGGCCGAACCACTCGACGCCGTCACCCCGCGGCGTTCGAGCTCGAGCAGCACCGCCTCTCCGGAGGTGTGCGAGAAGCAGAACGACGAATGGTTCGGAGTCCGAGTCTCCCGACCGTCAGACCCGGCCGTGCCCGCCGCGCCTGTGAGGAACGCCCCGGGCACGCTGTCGACAACAGCGGCGATGAACTCATCGCGGACGGCCCGGACTCGATCGGCGGCCTCACGCCGCTCCGCCTCGGCGAGTTCGAGTGCCGTGGCGAACGCGACGGCCAGAGCCACGTTCTCCGTGCCCGAACGGCGTCCGGACTCCTGCCCGCCGCCGTGGATGAGCGGTTCGACGGGGACGCGGGCGCGGATCGCGGCCACACCGATGCCCTTCGGCGCACCGACCTTGTGCCCGGCCAAACTGAGCGCATCGACGCCCAACCCGGTCAGCGGTAGCCAGCCGGCCGCCTGCACCGCATCCGTGTGGAAGAGGGCGCCGGCGTCATGGGCGATGCTGGCCAAGCTCGGAATGTCGGCGACGGTGCCGATCTCATTGTTCGCATAGCCCACGGTCACGAGCACGGTGTCGGGGCGCACGGCCGCGGCCAGCGCCTGTTCGGTCACGGTCCCGTCGGAGGTCGGGGCCACCTCGGTGACGGTGAATCCATGGACGCGGGCCAGGAACTCGACCGAGGCGAGCACCGCTTCGTGTTCGATGGGGGAGGTGACGATATGTCGCCGAGGCGGCACCGCGGTCCCGGCCCGACGCTGGGTCTGAGCCCGACCCTGGGTTTGGTGCCCGAGGGCCATGCCGATGATCGCGAGATTGTCCGCCTCGGTGCCGCCGCTGGTGAACGTGATGTCCGTGGCTCTCATTCCCAGCACCTTCGCCACCCGAGCCCGGGCGTCGGTGAGAGCGTCGGCGGGTCCGCGACCGAACTCGTGATGGCTCGACGGATTGCCGAACGCGCCGGCCAGATACGGCCACGCGGCTTCGAGGGCCTCCCGGCGTACGGGGGCCGCAGCCGCGGTGTCGAGGTAGAGGCGCCCGGTCATCCTCAGGCCTCGAGGGTCAGGTCGAGACCGAGATCGATCGCACGGACACTGTGGGTCAGCGCGCCCGAGGAGATGACGTCGACGCCGGTGGCGGCGATCTCCGGGATCGTCTCCAGAGTGACATTGCCGCTGGCCTCGACGACGGCACGACCATCGATGAGTGCGACGCCGTCGCGCAGCTGAGCCGGGGTGAAGTTGTCGAGCATGATGACATCGGCGCCGCCGTCGAGCACCGCGGGCACCTGGTCGAGCCGGTCGACCTCGACCTCGATCCTCGTCGTGTGCGGCAGACGGGCACGGGCGGTGCGGATCGCCTCGGCGACGGACAGCCCGGCACCGGTGAGCACGGCGAGATGATTGTCCTTGGCCATGACCGCATCGGAGAGCCCGAAACGGTGATTGTGCCCGCCGCCGCAGACCACGGCGTGCTTCTCGAACGCCCGCAGGCCCGGGGTGGTCTTGCGGGTGTCGACGATGCGTGCGCGCCCGGCAGCGGCATCGACAAAGGCGTAAGTCTGGGTGGCGATTCCGCTCATCCGCTGGCAGAAGTTCAACGCGATCCGCTCCGCCTGCAGCACCGCTCGTGCAGGGCCCGCGACCGTGGCAAGCACCTGACCTGCGGTGAAAGAGTCTCCGTCGGCAGCGGCGAGGTCGACCGTGACATTCGGGTCGACGAGGGCGAAGGCGCGGGCGAAGACCTCGATTCCGGCGAGCACTCCGTCGTCGCGGGCACGCAGTTCGGCCCTCGCCGAGGCGGTGGCGGGGATGAAGACTTCGCCGGTGATATCGCCCCAGGGCGCGTCTTCGTCGAGGGCTGTGCGCAGTGCGGAATCGATGGTTGATGCGGTCAGCATGCGGTGGCCTCCTGAAGCAGAGCGGTGGGCGAAGTGGCGGTGGACGGCGCGGTCGTCGACGACGCGAGTGTCGTGTCGGTGCGGGTATGCGCGCCGAGGCTGTGCTCGCGGGCCAGGGCATGCCGAGCCATATGTTCGGCGATGAGGGCGAGATTCGCGGTCTCGAGTGCCTCGATTCGGGCCGCAGCCGGGGCGGTGGGGTGATCATCGGCGTTGCGGGCACCGTCGGTGGAGGTGCCGGCAATGCGGGCGCTGTTGGTGGTGGTGCTGGCTTTGCGGGCGCTGTTGGTGGTGGTGCCGGCTTTGCGGGCATCGTCACCGAGGCGGTCGAGCAGGGTCCGCAGGCCCGCGGCCGTGCGCTCCACACCCAGATGAGCCCAGGTCAGGCCCTGCAGCTCGGTTCGTGTCAGTGCCGTCTGGTGGAATGAACGGAACTGGGGGAGTGGGAGTTCATGGTCTCTGTTGACCGGCAGTGCGTCGATCGCCGCGGCGGCGCGGGCGGCGAAGACCGCGCCCTCGAGCAGAGAGTTCGAGGCCAGCCGATTGGCGCCGTGGACTCCGGTGCACGCGACCTCCCCGACAGCGAAGAGTCCCTCGATGCTCGTGCGACCGTCTCGATCCGTGGCCACCCCGCCCATGAAGTAGTGGGCGGCGGGAGTGACGGGAATGAGATCCCGGGACAGATCAAGTCCTTGAGAGGCCAGACCGGCGGTGATGCTCGGGAACTTGGCCTTCCCATCCGGGACGGCCCGCGCATCGAGGAAGCACGGACGTCCGTCCTGCTCCGCCTGGCGCCGGTGCAGGGCGAGAGCGACGACATCACGGGAGGCGAGCTCGGCACGATCGTCGACATCAGCCATGAACCGGCGGCCCCGCTCATCGAGGAGGAGAGCGCCGGCACCGCGGACGGCCTCGGAGATGAGGAAGCCGGGGCCGACAAGGGCGGTGGGATGGAACTGGAAGAACTCGAGATCGGCGACCTCGGCACCGGCACGGATGGCGGCGGCCAAACCGTCTCCGGTAGCAGCTGCAGGGTTCGTCGTGTGTGCGAAGAGCTGTCCAGCACCGCCGGTGGCCAGCACGATCGCATCGGCAGCCCGGGTCTCGACGCTGCCGTCGCGGAGCACGGTGATCCCGGTGGCTGTGGCGACTTCGGTGGCTCGACCCGGCCGGCGATCGTCGTCGCTGGTGAGGATGTCGACGAGCATCGTGTCCTCGAGCAGGGTGACTCGTCCTGCGGCGACCTCGGTGCGCAGCTTCTGCGCCAGTGCGGTGCTGATCGCCTGTCCGGTCGCATCGCCTCCGGAATGGAAGATGCGCGGGTATGAATGCGCCCCCTCCATTCCCCTGGCCCAGACTCCGGCCGGGTCGGTGTCGAAGTCCACCCCAGCCTCGGCGAGGGAGACGATCGCGTCCGAACCGGCTTCGCAGAGGGTGTGCACGGCTTCCGGATCACAGTGTCCGGCACCTGCGGTGAGCGTATCGGCGACATGAGCGTCGACCGTGTCGTCGGGGCCGATGACACCGGCGATGCCGCCCTGCGCCCACTCGGTGTTCGACTCGCCGAGGCGATCCTTCGTCACGAGCGTGACCGTGTGACGGCCCGACAGGCGCAGTGCCGCGGTCAGCCCCGCGATTCCGGAGCCTGCGACGATGACGCGGCTCATCAGATCCGCGGCTTCGCGGCGAGCATCCGCTCCAGGGACACGCGGGCGGGATCGGCCACCTCGGCGTCGACGGAGATCTGGTTGACGACCTGTCCGTCGATGAGGGATTCGAGGACCCACGCGATGTAGCCGGGGTGGATGCGGTACATCGTCGAGCACGGGCAGATGACGGGATCGAGGCAGAAGATCTCATGCTGCGGATGCTCGGCTGCCAGCCGCTGGACGAGGTTGATCTCTGTTCCGATGGCGAACGTGGTCGGTTCGGTCGCCTCGGCGATGGCCTTCGTGATGTACGCGGTCGACCCGGCCTCATCGGCGGCCTCGACAGTCTCACGCGGGCATTCGGGGTGGACGATCACGCGCACGTCCGGATGGTCGGTGCGGGCCTTGGCGATCTGGGCCGGGGTGAAGCGCTTATGCACGGAGCAGAAGCCCTGCCACAGGATGACGCGGGCCTCACCCAGGGTCTGTTCGTCGTTGTTGCCCAGCGGCCGGGCCGGGTTCCACAGCGGCATCTCGTCCAGACCGATGCCCATGTTCACCGCGGTGTTGCGGCCCAGGTGCTGGTCGGGGAAGAACAGGACGCGCTGTCCGCGTTCGAAGGCCCATTCCAGGACCACCTCGGCGTTCGAGGAGGTGCACACGATTCCGCCGTTGCGGCCGCAGAAGCCCTTGATCGCGGCCGAGGAATTCATGTAGGTGACGGGGATGACCGGGACGCGACCGTCGGCATCGGGTTCGGTGCCGAAGAGTTCGGCCAGCTGCTCCCAGCAGTCCTCTACCTGATCGATGCTGGCCATATCGGCCATCGAACAGCCGGCGGCGAGGTTGGGCAGGATGACCGACTGCTCCGGTTTCGACAGCAGATCGGCGGTCTCGGCCATGAAGTGGACACCGCAGAAGACGATGGCCTCGGCCTCCGGATGATTCTGGGCAGCCCGGGCCAGCATGAACGAGTCGCCGATGTAATCGGCGTGTTCGACGACCTCGACCCTCTGGTAGTGGTGGCCGAGCATGACGACGCGATCACCGAGGGTGGCCTTGGCGGCGCGGATGCGGGCGTCGAGCTCCTCCGGCGAGGCCTGCTTGTATCCGTCGGGAATATCGCCCTGACGTGGAGCGGCGACCGGGATCGGGTCGGCCATCGAGGAACCGGGACCGTAGCCGGAGCGTTCGTCGACGTCCCACGGCGCATCGAGCAGCTCCGTCGAGCACATGTCGTCGTTCGCGCCCGAGGCAGAGATGTCCTTGAGGGTGAGTTCGATCGAAGCTGTCGTGGTCATCATCGTCCTTCGCTCGGTGGGCGGAACCCGCGCCTCGCACGAGGTGAAACCGCCCGAAATGTTTTGCGCACTTGTGCGTTTATTTCTTTGCGCAGATTTGAGCTTAATCCTGGGGGCGGGCAATATACAACTCGGAGGTCGATGGCTCTGCGCTGTGACGGTCGATGGCTCTGCGCTCGGTGATGCAATAGGCTGTGGTCTGGCTCGCAATCCGAGTCGATGCGCACTGCGGTGGGCGCCCCCGTGAGAGTCACCGAGGCTTCGGATCGAAGCGTCGGCCTCGCCCCGCCCGCGCCGGCACCGACGACATCGCTTATCCGAAGGATTCCCATGCCCGAAGCGGCACATTCGAACCAGTTCACCTCCACGCCCGACACCGACGGGGCCGGCAGTGCGACTTCCGGCAACGGGATTGACGGCAACGTGACAGCCGGCAGCGGGACTGCCGGCGGCAGTGCCCCGGCAGGGGCCGCCTCGGCCGAGCAGCCCGCCCCCTACGGCGGTCCGGTGTCCGCGCCGGCGGCGCCGCCTCGGCGAATCCGGACCCTCGACCTCATCAAAGCCAAGGCCGAAGGCCGGCGGTGGGCGATGCTGACCAGCTACGACCAGTACACGGCGGCCCTGTTCGAACAGGCCGGGGTCGAGGCCCTGCTCATCGGCGACTCCGCGGCGAACAACGTCTACGGCCATGCGACCACCCTGCCGGTCACGGTCGACGAACTCATCCCGCTCGCCCGGGCCGTCGCCTCGGCGACGAGCCGAGCACTCATCGTCGCCGACCTGCCCTTCGGAAGCTACGAGATCTCCGATGAGCAGGCCGTGGCCACGGCCGTGCGCTTCATGAAGGAAGCCGGAGTCCACGCGGTCAAACTCGAAGGCGGGGCACGGATGGCCTCCCGGATCAAGGCGATCACGACGGCGGGCATCCCCGTCATGGCGCACATCGGCTTCACCCCGCAGGCCGAGCACAACCTCGGCGGCTACAAGGTCCAGGGCCGCGGCGAAGCCGGCACGGCGCTGCTCGACGACGCCCGCGCCGTCGCCGAGGCGGGCGCTTTCTCCGTGGTCATGGAGATGGTGCCCTCCGGGCTGGCCGGCCAGGTCACCGCCGAACTGCCGATCCCGACCGTGGGCATCGGCGCCGGCGCGGACTGCGACGCCCAGGTCCTCGTGTGGCAGGACATGGCGGGCCTGCGCACGGGGAGGGCCCCGCGCTTCGTCAAGCGCTACGCCGACCTGCATTCCGTGCTCACCGAGGCTGTCGGTTCCTATGTCGAGGACGTGAAGTCCGGGGTCTTCCCCGAGCCCGAGAGGAGTTTCGACTGATGGAGGTCGGCGGCATCCAGGCGCTGCGTCGGTGGCGGGCAGAACAGTCCGGCCGCGTCGGACTCGTCCCGACGATGGGTGCCCTGCACTCCGGGCATCAGGCGCTCATGACTCGTGCCCGATCCGAGTCGGATCTCGTCGTGGCCTCGATCTTCGTCAATCCGCTCCAGTTCGGCGCCGACGAGGACTTCGTCCAGTACCCGCGACCGATCGAAGAGGACCTGAAGAAATGCGAGGAGGCAGGAGTCGACTTCGTCTTCGCTCCGGCGCTCGCGGAGATGTACCCGTCCGCGCCCGAGGTGCGGGTCGTCGCCGGGCGCATGGGGGCGGTGTTCGAAGGCGCGGCCAGACCCGGGCACTTCGACGGGGTGCTCACCGTCGTGGCGAAGCTCTTCACTCTCATCGCTCCCGATGTCACGGTCTTCGGGCTCAAGGACATTCAGCAGTTCGTCCTGGTCAAACGCATGATCGCCGACCTCAATTTCGATATCGAGCTCATCGGTCTGCCTGTCGTCCGTGACGCCGACGGGTTGGCCATGTCGAGCCGCAATTCCTACCTGGCCGCCGACGATCGTGCCCGTGCCCTGGCGATTCCGCGGGCCCTCGATGCCGCCGCCGAGGCGGCCGAGCGGGGCCGTGGAACGGCGGAGCCCAGCGCCGGTGGCGGCAGCAGCGGCAGTGGCACAGGTGCAGGCCTGCCGGCCGCCGTCGAGGCGGCCGCGCTCGCCGAACTCGAACCGGCGGCCGAGCGCGGCGATCTCGAGATCATCTACTGCAGCCTCGTCGAGGCCGCAACCCTGCAGCCGTGCCCACCGGATTTCACGGGGTCCGCACTCCTGCTCGTCTCAGCGACGGTCGGCGGGACTCATCTCATCGACAATCTGCCGCTGGAATTCTGATTCGAGATGGGATTGTGATCGGTTTATGACGATTCTGTTGAGCGATCGACATATGCCTATGTAATCGACCGGGATGCGTCGACATCTGTGGTTTCAATTGTCAGCTATCCGCCGCTGGACCCTTGTTCTCAGTGTTCTCTGAGAATAGACTCAAAATCAGCAAGAGGAAACAGAACTTGTCGATTCGCTGAGTTCGAAGGAGATAAGCGACATGCAAGGTATGGATATCTGGTCGGTCCTGGCGAAAGTCGGGCTGGCAATCGTCATTCTCATCGTCACCTGGATTCTCGCCGCCATCGTCAAATGGGCGATCGGCAAACTCGTCACCAAGGTCCCTGCTCTGCAGCGGGACGGAAGCAATGGTCAGCAGATCGGCAAGTCGGTCGGGCAGATCGCCGGACTCGTCATCTGGCTGCTCGGACTCATCGCCGTTCTCCAGCTGTTCAACCTCGATCAGGTGCTTTCTCCGCTGCAGGGTCTGCTCGATGGAATCTTCGGATTCCTGCCGAACATCATCGGCGCAGGATTCATCTTCTTCATCGGCTATGTCTTCGCGAAGATCGCCAAACAGCTCGTCCAGACCGCACTCAATGCTGTGGATCTGACGAAGCTGACGTCGAAGTTCCGCTCACTCGGCGACAAGGCCACCGGGGTGGCCGAAGGTGCCGGACATGCTCAACCGCAACCCGGTGCCACCCAGCAGTATCCCGCACAGGGTCAGCCGGGCGGTCAGCCAGGCATGCCGCCGCAGGGTCAACAGGGCATGCCGCCGCAGGGCGGCCACCCCGGCCATGCGCCGAACCCGGACGCGGAGGCGAACGCGAAGATCTCGAACCTCATCGGCAACCTGGTCTTCGGGATCATCATCATCGTCGTTGCGATCTCGGCGCTGCAGGTTCTCGGCATCAGGGCGATTTCGGAGCCGGCCCAGCAGATGCTCCAGATATTCCTCAACGCGATCCCGCTCATCATCGCCGCCGGCATCCTGCTGGTCATCGGCTTCGTCATCGCCAAGTTCCTCGGCAATCTGCTCGAGCAGATCCTCCAGGGCATCGGCACCGACACAGCCATCAATGAGATCGGGATCGTGCCCGAAGGCACCAGTGCTTCCAATGTGATCACCCGTCTCGTGCAGGTGGCCATCATGATCTTCTTCGCGATCATGGCCGCTCGGATGCTCGGATTCCCCGAGATTACGAACATCCTCAATGAGATCCTCGACCTCGGCGGCAGCGTGCTCTTCGGCGCTGCGATCATCGCCGCAGGATTCCTCATCGCCGCGATCATCGGCAAGTTCATCACGAACAACCTCGCGTCCAAGGTGCTGCGCTACTCGGCGATCGCCCTGTTCATCGCGATGGGCCTGCGTTACATGGGCCTGGCCGATTCGATCATCAACCTCGCCTTCGGAGCCGTCGTCATCGGCGGTGCTGCGGCAGCCGCTCTGGCCTTCGGCCTCGGCGGACGGGACGCGGCCGCGAAGGTGCTCGACAAGGTCGACCTCGCCGAGGCGGCCGAGAAGACGAACCCGGACGCCGTCGACAGCGGCACACCGGGGACCGGAACGCGCACTGACGGCGGTGGCAGCGGAAGTGGGGGAGCCTCCTCGGCGAATGAGAGCTGAGTGAGCGTCTGCGCACCGAACCGAAGGGGCGGGGCAGCCGAGGATCGACCTCGGACCCCGCCCCTTTCGTGTGCTCGGGGAATCCGCGCATCAGAGGGGGATCGCGATGACCGCGACGCCGATGATGAGCAGGATGAGCGTGGAAGCGGCCTCGATGACGAAGTCGGCGCTGCGGTGGGCCATCGCCGATGCGGCGAGGCTGGCCAGGCAAGCGAGGACGAGCTGGTAGGACAGGAGCACGCCGAGGATCAGAGCGACGAGCACTGTGTAGTCGATGCCGGTCGGGGAGGCGGGCACGAGGGTCGGCAGGATCGCGAGGAAGAACAGGCCGACCTTCGGGTTGGACAGCGAGGAGATGATGCCGCGGCGATAGGACACGAGCGAGCGCAGGTGGCCCCATGAGGTCGTCTCCATGGCGTGGGCGATCTCCGTGACGGGGCCGTCGGGAGTGCCGGAAGCGGCGGACGCTGCGGGCCCGGATGATCCAGGCACCGTCGCTGCGGGCCCGGCCGATGCGGGCCCGGTCGACGACGCGGGGGAGACATCCGCGGTGGGGCCACCAGCCGCCTCGGCGGCCTTCACCTCACGGCGCAGGCGAAGGGCCTGCCGACCGGCGAGGACGCCGAGGAGACAGAGATAGAGGCCGCCGCCGATCTTGAGCACCTGGACTGCGGCAGGGTAGACGGTCAGCAGGGCGGAGACGCCGGTGAGCGCGAGGATCATCCAGACCACGGTCCCCGTGGCCGTGCCGAGCGCATAGACGAGCCCGGCCTTGCGGCGCAGCGAGGACAGGCGAATCGTCAGGATCGTCTCGGGGCCGGGCGTGACGGCAAGCGCGGCCGCAGCTCCGGTGATGGTGAGGATCTCGGGTCCGGTCACGGCACTCCTTCGGGGGTGAGGACGGTCGGCGGGGATGAAGTATCACGGTGGTCTCCGATGTCGGCGGAGCCGAGCACCATTCTGCCGGAAACGATCAATCGGGAAAAGCAATTGATCGTGAACGATCATCAGGTCATGCCTAATGATATTTCGGGTGGTCGGCGACTACTCTTGAGGGCATGTGGGATCTCAATCGTCTGCGGGTCTGGCGGGCCGTCGCGGCCACCGGCTCCGTGGTCGCCGCGGCGAAGAACCTCAACTACACCCCGGCGACCGTCAGTCAGCACATCACCACCCTGCAGAAGGCCGTCGGGGCGCCGCTCTACCGGCGGTCGGGCCGCGGCATCGAGATCACCGAACTCGGCCGACGCCTGGCCGATGACTCCGCGGAGGTCTTCACCGCTGTGAGCCGCCTCGATGATCTGGTCGAGGGATTCCGCAACGTCAGCAGGCCCCGGCTGCGGATCGCGGCGTTCACCTCGTTCAACGCGCGTCTGCTGCCGGGCATCATCGATGCTGTGGCCCGGGATCATCCGAATCTGCGATTCGATATCCAGCTCAACGAGCCGGCGAAGAATCGGCGCGGGCACTGCCTCATCGAGATCCGCGCCGAAGCCCCGCAGGACGGGGAGAACCACCTGCCGGAGATGACGCGGATTCCGCTCTTCGACGATGACTATCGGGTCGTGGTTCCCGAGGGGCACCGGTTCGCGAGTCGTCAGTCCGTGCCGTTCATCGATCTCGAGGACGAGCACTGGGTCGACTACGACATGTGGGCCGGGCCCTCGAGCAAGGTCGTCGACCATGCGTGCGCCGCGGCCGGATTCGAACGCAAGAGCTTCGCCGCCTGCGAGGACGACTTCGCGGCTCTGGCTTTGGTGGCGTCGCATATGGGCGTCACGGTCCTCCCGCGGCTCTCGACTCTGCAGCTGCCGCCCGGCCTGACCGCCGTCGACCTCACCGACCCCGTCCCGATGCGTCGAGTCGTCATGCACATCCGCGACAAAGACGCGCACTTACCCCACGTCCGTGCCTTCGCCACAGCAGCGAAGGAAGCCGTCGCACCCCACCTCACCCCTTAACTGCTACCCGACGGGGGCCCAGCAACCTCGCGCCAGGTTGCTGGGCCCCCGTCGGGTAGTCCTGGGAGGGGAGATGCGCTGTTCCTCATAGTGGGCTGAGACCCCGCCGGGAGGGTGGTGGGATAGGCTGTTGGGGTGAGTTCTGAAATCGAAATCGGCAGAGGCAAGCGCGGCCGTCGCGCCTATTCGCTCGATGACATCGCCATCGTCCCCGCTCGCCGCACCCGTGACCCCGAAGACGTGTCCCTGAGCTGGCAGATCGACGCCTACCAGTTCGAGCTGCCCTTCATCGGCGCCCCCATGGACTCGGCCATGTCCCCGGAGACCGTCATCGCCCTCGGTCGATTCGGCGGCCTCGGCGTCCTCGACCTCGAAGGGCTGTGGACCCGGTACGAGGATCCGACCCCGCAGCTGGCCGAAATCGCCCAGCTGCCGGCGGAGATGGCGACCTCCCGGATGCAGGAGCTCTACTCCGCACCCATCCAAGCCGAACTCATCACCGCCCGCCTCGAGCAGATCCGCGAGGCCGGAGTCACCGTCGCCGGTGCCCTGACCCCGCAGCGGACCCAGGAGTTCTACAAGACCGTCATCGACGCCGGTGTCGACATCTTCGTCATCCGCGGCACCACGGTCTCGGCCGAGCACGTCTCGACCCACACCGAACCGCTCAACCTCAAACAGTTCATCTACGAACTCGATGTGCCCGTCATCGTCGGCGGAGCCGCCACCTACACCGCGGCCCTGCACCTCATGCGCACCGGTGCCGCCGGTGTCCTCGTCGGCTTCGGCGGGGGAGCGGCGGCCACCACCCGCAAGACCTTGGGCATCCACGCCCCGATGGCCACGGCCGTCGCCGACGTCCACGCCGCCCGACGCGACTATATGGACGAATCCGGTGGCCGCTACGTCCATGTCATCGCCGACGGCGGACTCGGCACCAGCGGCGAGATCGTCAAGGCCTTCGGAGTCGGCGCCGACGCCGTCATGCTCGGCACCGCCCTGGCCCGGTCGACCGAAGCCCCCGGTCGCGGCATGCACTGGGGTGCCGAAGCCCACCACCCGGACCTGCCGCGCGGCCACCGCGTGGAACTGGGCACCGTCGGCAGCCTCGAACAGGTCCTCTTCGGCCCCGGCCGCACCGCGATCGGCGAACTCAACCTCGCCGGTGCCCTGCGGCGGGCACTGGCGACCACCGGCTACCTCGACCTCAAGGAATTCCAACGCGTCGACGTCACCGTCTCGCCCTACCAGACCGGTTCGGTGGTCTGACTGTTCCGCCTGGCACTGACTCCCAAATGGCTGGGGTCCCTGCTCCTCGTCCTGGTGCTCGTCACCTGCTTCGTCGGACTCTCCGCATGGCAGGTCGACCGGGCCCAGCACAAGAACGACGTCGCGGAATCGTCCGCAGTCGATGAACTCAAGGACTTCAACGACGTCATGGATGCCCAGGCCCCGATGCCCGGCATCCTCGCCGACCAGCGGGTCAGCCTGTCAGGACACTGGATCCCCGACGCCCAGATCGTCGTCCCCGGTCGCGTCCAGGACGGTGAGACCGGGTATTGGGTCGTCACGATGTTCGCCCCCGACGGGGGCCACCTCGGTGAGGGGGTCAAGGTTGCGAACGCCGAGAAGAAGACGATCGCGATCCCCGTCGTCCGCGGTTTCACCACCGACGAGGACACGGCGATGACGTCGACCGCCCGGGACGGCCAGGTCGAACTGACCGCGCGCATCGGACCCATCGAAGGCCCCGTCGAGGGCAACGATCTGCCCGAGGGGCAGGTGCACACGGTCTCGACCTCGCAGATCATCAACCTGTTCCCCGACCTGCTCACCTACTCCGGATTCCTCATCCCGGAGAAGGCCACCGGTGCCGCCGCCTCCGTGGGCACCGACGGCCTCGAACAGGTTCCGACCACGACGACGCGCGACGCAGGCGGATTTGATCTGCAGTCGGCGGTCTACGCCCTCGAATGGATCATCTTCGCAGCCATGGCCCTCTACATGTGGGGCCAGCTGCTGCGCGACGACTACCTCAGGCGCCGCCTCGGCGAGGATTCCCAGGAATCGGAGAAGCGCGTCGAGTATGTTGTCGTCAAGCCCGCAGGCGACGCGACCATCGACCCCGAGGTGATGTCCGGACTGACCGGACTGCCGGCCCATCGTCACGGTGGACGGAAAACCGGGAAGACACCCGGGAAGAGACCCGGGAAGAAGGCCGGAGACACGCCCGGCCCGACCGACACCGACACTTCCACGACCGGAGGAAACTGAGCGTGAGCGAAGAACACGAGTCCTTGGACTCCCGCCCCGATTTCGACGAGAACGAGGTGTGGAGCGTCAAACGCTTCACCTCGGCCCGCAATGCGCTGAAGTTCTACCGCGTGATGGCGTTCATCACCGGCACGATGCTGCTCATCCTCACGGTCGAGATGATCTACAAGTACCTCATCGCCGCCGACTCGGAGACAGCCCTGAACTTCGGCGGCTTCAACCTCGCCGCGGCCATCGCGATCTGCCACGGCTGGTGCTATGTCGTCTACCTCATCGGGTGCTTCTGGCTCAATCAGCAGATGCGATGGAGCCTCGGCCGCTACCTCATCCTCGCCCTGGCCGGCGTCGTGCCCGTGATGTCGTTCATCTTGGAGCGCCGCATCCACCGTCAGGTCGACGCGGAGCTCGAAGCCGCCGTCGTCGTCGCCCCCAGGTCCTAGGACAGCATCCACCCTCACCGAGGCGGCCCGCCGTTCCGTACTCGACCGTGGTGGCGAAACCGGTCCGGTTCACCCCCACCGAGGCGGCCCGCCGACTCGTGCGCATCGTCCCCGAGGACAGTGCTGGCCCCGAATTCGGGCGTTCGGTCGCCGACGCTTAGAATTGGATCATGACGCAATCCCAGAGCACGCAGGTGCCCCCTGTCCTCGTCGTCGATTTCGGCGCCCAGTACGCCCAGCTCATCGCGCGCCGCATCCGCGAAGCCGGTCTGTACTCGGAGATCATCGCCCACGACGCCCCGGCGTCCGAGTTCGCCGCGAAGAACCCTGTGGCCATCGTGCTCTCCGGTGGCCCCTCGAGCGTCAACGACGCCGGCGCACCGAGCTTCGACACGTCCGTGTTCGACCTCGGAGTGCCCACGATGGGCATCTGCTACGGCTTCCAGCTGATGTCGACCGCGCTCGGCGGACGCGTGGCCAAGACCGATAAGCGCGAATACGGATCGACCCCGGTCTCCGTGTCCCAGACCGGAGCACTGCTGGCCGAGACCCCGGGCAACTACAAGGTCTGGATGTCCCATGGGGACTCCGTCGCCGAGGCGCCCGCCGGCTTCGACGTCCTCGCCTCCACCCCTGACACTCCCGTCGCGGCCTTCGAATGCGAGGCGAAGAGGTTCGCCGGCGTGCAGTGGCACCCCGAGGTCCTCCACTCGGAGAACGGGCAGAAGATCCTCGAGAACTTCCTGTTCAACGTCGCCGGCCTCGAAGCCGACTGGACGAACGAATCCGTCATCGACGAGCAGGTCGAACTCATCCGCGCCCGAGTCGGGAACAAGAAGGTCATCTGCGGCCTGTCCGGCGGAGTCGACTCCTCCGTGGCCGCAGCACTGGTCCATAAGGCCATCGGCGACCAGCTCACCTGTGTCTTCGTCGACCACGGTCTGCTGCGTCAGGACGAGCGCGTCCAGGTCGAGAAGGACTACGTCGATTCGATCGGCGTCCGCCTGGTCACCGTCGACGCCCGTGAGCAGTTCCTGTCGCAGCTCGCCGGGGTCACCGACCCGGAGGAGAAGCGCAAGATCATCGGCCGCGAGTTCATCCGCACCTTCGAGACCGCTGCCGCCGACCTCGTGCTCGAGGCCCAGGAGGGCGAAGGCGAAGAGATCGCGTTCCTCGTCCAGGGCACCCTCTACCCCGACGTCGTCGAATCCGGCGGGGGATCGGGCACCGCGAACATCAAGAGCCACCACAACGTCGGCGGCCTGCCTGATGACATCCAGTTCCAGCTCATCGAACCCCTGCGCGCCCTGTTCAAGGACGAGGTCCGCGCCATCGGCCGCGAACTCGGCGTGCCCGAGGTCATCGTCTCCCGCCAGCCGTTCCCCGGGCCCGGCCTGGGCATCCGCATCATCGGCGAAGTCACCGAGGAGCGCCTGACCATCCTGCGCAAGGCCGATGCGATCGCCCGCGCAGAGCTGACGAAGGCCGGCCTCGACGGAGAGATCTGGCAGTGTCCGGTCGTGCTCCTGGCCGATGTCCGCTCCGTCGGCGTCCAGGGCGACGGCCGCACCTACGGCCACCCCGTCGTGCTGCGCCCGGTCTCGAGCGAGGACGCGATGACCGCCGACTGGACGCGCATCCCCTACGATGTGCTCTGCGTGATCTCGAACCGCATCACCAACGAGGTCGATGACATCAACCGCGTCGTCCTCGACGTCACCTCGAAGCCTCCGGGCACGATCGAATGGGAGTGACCCTCCGCGACCGTTGAGGGGGTCCTGCGCACGTGAACGTGCGGACACCCTCGCCGAGGCGGCCCCGACCGCGACCCCGACTACCGTTCCTGAACACCGTTCAGTTACAGTGGAAGGGTGCTCGGGGCCGCCTCGAGCGTCCCCGATCCCGGTCGGGGAGGATCACGACCGATGGAGTACTCATGACACCGACCCACAGCACCACCTCGGCGGGCATCACCCGTCCTCGCTCGGCCGGCAGCGATATCGCCCTCGTCGCGGTCTTCGCGGCGATGCTCGCCGCCTTCGCGATGATGCCGCCGGTCCCGGTCGGTCCCCTCGGTGTGCCGATCACCCTGCAGACCTTCGCTATCGCCCTGTGCGGGATGGTGCTCGGACCCTGGCGCGGCTTCTCAGCCACCCTGCTCTACGTCGTCCTCGGGCTCATCGGACTCCCGATCTTCTCGGGGATGCGCGGCGGAATCGGCGTCCTCGCCGGCCCGAGCGCCGGCTATATCCTCTCCTTCGCCCTCTACGCCCTCCTCGCCGGGTTCATCGCCCGTTGGGCCGTGCGCCGCTTCAGAGGAATGAAGCTCGGTGTGGTGCTGTTCCTCGGCGGCTTCGGCGGCAGCCTCCTGCTCAACCACCCGCTGGGCATTCTCGGCATGTCGATCAACGGCGATCTGCCGCTCGGCGTGGCTGCGGTCGCGGACCTCGCCTACTGGCCCGGTGACATTGTCAAGAACATCCTGGCCGCCTCGGTGGCGGTGCTCATCCACCGTGCGTTCCCCGATGTGCTGCGTCGTCGCGGCATCAGCGTGGAATCGGCGGCGACCGGTCAGGAGCGGGACGCGAAGTGACACGTGAGATCCGGTTGAGCGACGTCGGCGTCGGAGTCCTCGATGACGGACCCGACGGCGATGTCGTGCGCCCGATCCTCACACACATCACCCTCACCCTCACCGAGGATGTCGTCGCCGTCATCGGCGCCAACGGCTCAGGCAAATCGACCCTGCTGCAGCTGTTCAACGGGCTGGTCACCGCGAATGCCGGCGAGGTCCTCGTCGACGGTATCGACCCGCGCCGGCAGCCGACGAAGGTGCGCTCTCGCGTCGGTTTCGTCTTCACCGATCCGGCCGCGCAGCTGGTCATGCCGACCCCGATCGAGGACATCGAGCTGTCCCTGCGCAAGTCCGTGCCCAAGCGTGAGCGGCGGGCCGCGGCCCTGGCGGTGCTCGACGAGCTCGGCATCGCCGACCTCGCCGAACGCAGCGTCTACGAACTCTCCGGCGGTCAGCGTCAGCTCGTGGCCCTGGCTGCGGTGCTCGCGGTCGATCCGCAGATCCTCGTCCTCGACGAGCCGACGACCCTGCTCGACCTGCGCAACCAGGAGCGCCTGCGCGTGCATCTGCAGAATCTCGTGTCCAGGCGCGGGGTGCGCATCATCCTCACCACCCATGACCTCGAGTTCGCGCAGATCGCCCAGCGCGCGATCGTCGTCGACGACGGTCGGATCGCTGCTGATTCCACCCCCGCCGAGGCGGTCGCCGCCTACCGGAACCTCATCATGAGCGATACGCCATGACCCGGTCGGTGACGTGGCGGACGAACGCCGGCATCAAGGCCAGGCCGCAGCTCTTCGGGAAGGTGGCGCATCCTCGGGGATGGCTGCATTCGGTGCCGACGGGGGTGAAGCTGGGGGTGATCGCCGTTATCGGCATCGTCGCGCTCATCTTCCGCGACGCGGCGATCAACTGGTCGATGTTCGCTGTCCTCGTCGTCGTCGGCTTCACCGCCCGGCTGCGGGTGACGCACTTCCTGCGCACATGGAACTATGTGGCGGTGCTCGTGGCCATCGTCATGGGGCTGCAGTACCTCTTCGGGTCCGTGGAGTCGGGTCTGGCCGTCGGCGGGACCGTGTTCGCCTGTGTGCAGGCGGCCCTGATCCTCACCCTGACTACGTCGGTGGCGCAGCTGCTCGACACGTTCACGGTGCTGGTCTCACCCTTGCGCTTCGTCGGCGCGAACACCGAGGCGATCGCACTGACCGCGAGCCTCATGGTCCGGGCGATCTCGCATATCTCCGGTCTGCTCGGCGAGGCCGAACGCGCCGCCCGGGCCAGGGGACTGGACTCGAGCATCAAGGCCCGAGTGGTGCCGGCGATCCTGCGGTCGGTGAAATACGCGCAGGACACGGGACGAGCCCTCGACGCCCGCGGCATCGTGGACTGACCGTCTCGATCGACCGCTCGAGTTGCCGTCGATCGCTCATCGCATAGCTTGATACAACGATGCGGACTTGAGCGGTCGGCGAAGCGGCTGAATGAAAAGCCGGCGGGGCGGTGCTGTGTCAGCACCGCCCCGTAGTGTTCGTCGCACGTTGTCGAAAACGGACAGCTGTTTCGGATGAGAGCGGAGCCATGTCGAGCCCGAGCCTGCAGGCGCCTGTACTGGAGAGGTTCTACCTCTCAGCTGCCCCGAACCCGATCGCGTTCATCGACGAGTCGATGAGGCAGCCGGCCGTCGCGGGGGAGGGCAGAGTCGGGCAGGAGGTGTCGTTCTATCAGATGGCCGCGGTCATCTTCTCCTCTGCTCGCTTGGACTCCGTTCGCGAGCGACTCGTGGGTGTGGCCGGCGGAACCTATTGGCACACGAACAGGAAGTTCCGCGGAAGCGATGTCGACCGCGGTGACATCGTCGAGATGATCGAGGCGGTCACCGAGGAATCGGTGTGGAACGTCATCGCAGTGAAGATGCCGATGGCAGGTGACGCTCGGAGAGACATAGCTCGCGCCAGGGCGCTGTGCCTGGACCGGCTCGTCCGCAACCTCACGAGCGGCACCGGAGACGAGGCCGTGCGCGGGATCGTCGCTGACAACAACAGGGATCAGAAGCTCAACGCTGTTGATGAGCAGGTCGTCGATAAGCTGCGCCGGTCGGGTGCGATTCACTCCGATGTGGCGTTTGCCCACGGTCGAATGGGGTCTGAACCGCTGTTGTGGTCGGCGGACGTGATGTCATGGGCGGTGCAGCGGAACATCGCCCGGGACGATGCGAGATTTATTGAGCCGACACTGCGAGAGGGAAAGCTGACGATGGTCAATGCCGTCGATGGAAAGCCCTTGAATATGAAGCACCCCCTGGGTGCTTCCGCATTCACCAGGGGGCCGTCTTCCCAAGGGCCGGGATTATCCGGTAGCCCGGGGCATGACGTTGCTTCACCATCCATGATACCAGCGCGTTTTTGGGTCGACAACGGCGCACTGTTCGCTCCCGGCCAGTCGGCAGGCCGTGATCTGCAGCGACAGATCCGCGCCCTGGGTGAAGCGGCTCGGCGGGCAATCGGACGATGAACCCGAAGACCCAGCGCATCTGAAGATCGGTCTCAGCGGATCATCCGGTATGAGGAGTAGCCTCGGCGACAGAGGGGGCGAACCCCCACCCGAACCGAAGGAGACATGATGACCGGCACCGCGAACACCGTCCTGTTGGCCATGGACTTCCAGAACGGCATCGCCGGCGACGAGGCTTTCGCTGCGACCGGTGTGCTCGAACGCGCACGGGACGCCGTCGCCGCGGCCCGCAGCCACGACATCCCCGTCGTCTGGGTGCGTGTGGCCCTGCGCGAGGGACACCCGGAGTTGGCCGCAACGGCATCGTTCGCGCAGATCGCCGCCCATGGTGACCTCGATGAGGCGCATGCCTCGACGAGCATCCACGACACTCTTGACCGTCATCAGGGGGAACCGATCGTGACGAAGCGCCGCATCAGCGCCTTCACCGGCAGCGACCTCGAAGTTCTGCTGCGCGGCTACGCGGCGACGTCGCTCGTGCTCGCCGGTGTGGCCACGAGCGGTGTCGTGCTCTCGACGGTGCGTCAGGCTGCCGATCTCGACTTCGAACTCACGGTGCTCTCCGACGCCTGCGCCGACCGCGACCCCGAGGTCCACCAGGTGCTCACCGAGAAGGTGTTCCCCAAACAGGCGGCAGTGCTCACCGTCGCCGACTGGTCGGCGAACCTCGGCTGAGTGCATCAGCTTCTCAGCGCCGACCGCTCACGTCAGCGTCGACCGCTCACCTCAGCGGCTCGCGCTTTCGCCGACCGCTCACCTGCGCGCCGACCGCTCACCTCAGCGTCCAACGCTCACCTCAGCGGCCCGCGTTTTCGTCGACTGCTCACCTCAGCGTCCAGCGCTCACTGTATAACTTGATACAGCGACGGTAAGGTGAGCGGTCGGTGAAAGAGCCGCCGGCAGTCAGGCAGCGTGGGCACTGTCAGTAGGGCAGAGGGTTCTCGAGCCCGGAGTTGACCATCGAGCTGAACCCGCGGCCGAGCACCTGCGGGGCGGGATTCTCGATCGCCCGCGAATAGTGGCCGACGAGCTGCGAGCACACGCTCTTCCAACTCCTGGCCCGCACCTGCTCACGGCCGGCGACCCCGAAGGCCCGACGTTTCGCCTCGTCGCCGAGGAGGTCCGCCGCATGCGCTCGCATGGCCCGCAGGTCTTTCGGGGTGTAGAGCCACCCGGTCCGCGATGAGTCGACGAGGTCGAGCGGGCCGCCTCGGGCAGGGGCGATGACCGGCACCTCGGAGGCCATGGCCTCCTGGATGGTCTGGCAGAAGGTCTCGAGTTCGCCCGGTGCGACCATGAGGTCGAAGCTCGCCACCGCCTGGGCCAGGGCATCTCCGCCGAGGAACCCGGTGAAATGCGCCTCCGGCAGCAGCCGCTGCAGACGCGTCCGCCAAGGACCGTCACCGACGATGACAACCTTCGCCCCGGGCAGATCGGTGAGCGCGGCAAGGTCGTCGACCTGCTTCTCCGCGGCCAACCTGCCGACGAAGCCGATGATCTTCTCCCCCTCCGGGGCAACGCTTCGACGCCACGCCTCGGACCGGTGACCCGGGTCGAAGCGGGAGGAATCGACCCCACGGGCCCACAGGGCCACCTCGGCGACACCGAGCCCTTCCAGTTGATCGATCGTGTACGACGACGGGGCCAGAGTCAGAGAGGAATGCTGGTGGATATTGCGCACATGGTTCCACAGCATGGCTTCGATGCCGTGCATGCCGTATCGGGCGGCATAGGCGGGAACCTCGGTCTGGTAGATCGCCACGGTCGGCAGATTGAGCGCCTGGGCAGCCAGCACCCCACGCCAACCGAGGACGAACGGGCTGGCCAGGTGGACGACGTCCGGGGCGAAGCGCTGCAGCAGCCGGCGGATGCGGGTGACGCCGCCGGGAGCCACGCGGATGCGCCGATACTTCGGCAAGGCGATCGAGGGAACCCGGACGATGCGGGCGCCTGCGACCTCCTTCGGACCGTCCCTGCGCGTGCCCGGAGCGATGACGAGGACCTCGTCACCGCGGTCGGCCAGATGGTCGAGGACCCGCAGGAGTGAGTGGGTGACCCCATTCATGTTGGGGAGGAAGGATTCTGCAATGATCGCTACTCTCACGATTCCCAGCTAAGGTCTCCCGGGTGACGATTGCGTGACCCGAAGGCGACCGGTCGGCGACATCTGGCCGAAATCGGACCAGCGCACAGACGCTCCGGTGTCCGGGTGGTGGCCTGTTCGCGACGAGTCTGAACCCCGCGTAAACTGAGGTGTCGGAAAAGCTCGCGCAGCACAGGGAACGAGGAGATCGGCCATGGTCTGGTTCATCGTCGGCGGTTGTGTACTCGCCGCCCTCATCGTCCTCTTCGTCGTCCTCATCGTCCTGCGCTTCAATCAGCTGTCCATGGCCCGGTCGCTGTGCGACGAGGCCAGACGCCAGCTCATCGGTGAGATCCGCGCCCGCCACGCTCTCGTACCCGCCTATATCGGCACGCTCCAGCAAATCGCCGGGCACGACCTGTCCCGGCTCGAACTCGCGCTCGCCTCCGCCGAACGGGCTCCCTTCGACCACCGTGGAGCCGCGGCCGAGAACGCCCTGACCGCCGCCGTCGACGACGCCGCCCTCATCCCCGCGACGCGGCCGGAGAGGTCCCTGACCTCGGACTCTGCCCGGTCCCAGCAGGCAGCGGTCAACGACGAGGTCGACACGACGATCCAGCTGCTGCACGGTCAGCTGCAGGTGCTCACCGAACGGATCCTCGCAGGCTCCCGCTTCTACAATACGAACGTCGACCGCTATCACCGACAGCGGGAGCGACTGGTCTCCCGTCTCTTCGGCGGGGTCTTCAAGCCCCGCGCCCCGTTCACCGAAGCGATCGATGACGACGGCGGGCCCGGCTTGGCGGGCCCCGCCTC